>JBDHYK010000390.1:0-2505 GCA_039811305.1 Niabella sp. | reverse complement strand
CCTTTTTCCTGATGATGAGACGCTTAGCCGTGGTATCTTTCAAACCGATGTAAATAATGAGGCATTGGAAACTATTTCTCGTTATTGGCAATTACTAAAATTGCAGTAGAAATTATCAGTATAGCTGTCAGGAGTATAGCTGTCAGGACATCCATACTGGGCTTTGGCTATTTTTATGTTTGTTAATTGGCTTTTTAGGTAATTTAGTTGACAGATGCTAGGTTGTTTCACGATAATTAAGGAATAAGAATTATTTACTTTTATTCATAAAACGAACGGTTTAATTTTATTTTATCCAAATGACTCATTCTTGTCTCTTTTCCTTTACAAGCCCTCATTCTTTCTTTTCCTTAGAAAGAAGGATGGTCTTGAAATTTATTTCCTAACGCCGCAGGGTCGCGATTCTGCGGCTAAAATATTACTTTAAAACTAGACTTTTTAAATATTCATAAGGATGCAATATGGGTAAGTCTCCCTCTTTAGTTATATCAGAAGAAGACTATCAAAAAATATCATCTCTGCTTTTAAATATAAAAACAGAGATTGCTGAATTGCTTGAAGAAGAGTTAGGGCGTGCAACCTTGGTTCCTGCAAGCGAATTGCCAGAAAATGTCGTTTCAATGAATTCAGAGGTCACCTTTATAGATTTGGATACGAATAAAGAGCAAAAAGTGACTTTGGTATATCCTAATGAGGCAGATATTGAAAAAAGAAAAATATCTATTTTTGCACCAGTAGGTGCGGCTTTAATTGGGTTGCGTATTGGGCAGAGCATTGATTGGCCATTGCCAGATGGAAAAAGCAGACGTGTAAAAGTTACATCTCTTGCGCGTCCAGACTTGAGCAATATCAAATAAGACGCTTTGTTATTTTCCAAATGGGCAAAGCAATGTTTTTCGTATTCAAAAACAGTCGTTTTGCCACCTATTTATAAATATAAAGTAATGTTCAAAGAGACACCTGCGAAGAAAGTGGGTGTTTATATACTGGCACAAAATAATAAAAAGGCTTTTGAGTAATGAAAATAATAGGTGTATTTGCTGCATTACTTGGTCTTTATGGGGTAATAACCGGAGCGGTAGCAGAGCATGTGATACAAGATGCTCATGCCTCAGACATGGTTAAGATGGCTGCTTTTTATGGATTATTACATGCTGCCGTTTTATTGGGTTGGAATGCTTCAGGATATATGGCTTTAGCCGCAAAAATTTTTCTGATAGTAGGCGTTTTTCTTTTTTCTGGCTCTATCACTTTGAAATATGTTGGGCATTTTATTGCTCCACTCAATCTGGCGCCCATAGGGGGAGGGATATTAATTTTAGGGTGGCTTTTTATTTTGATTATATATATTAAAGAAATTATTGTGTCCTTATATCGGCATAGCTTAAAGAACAAATCAAGCAATGCTTAGAGATAGTGTAAAAAAATAGATTTATGTCCAACTCATATTCAATTAGTTATCCAAACAAGAAATTGGGTTTGAATGGCATGATTGCTGGTATTGTTTACACGCTATAAGAAAAAACATAAAATCTTCATTTTCTTTTCTGAACAAGTAATCTACATGTTATTTTCACCATCATCTAGTTCTTCTTCGTCTGACTCTCATCGTATTGATTTACATACCTATTTTATTTTTTGGGATATGGATGATACATCTGTAAAAAGTTGTGACAATCAGGTCAAAAATCCTCATTTGTTATTGCCTATTAAGCTGTTTCAATCTGCAGCACCGAACCAACAATTGGGGATCATGACAAATCGTGCGCCAAGTGATTTAGAAACAGATTACACGGTCAATCAATATTTAGCGCTTTTGCGTAGCTTTGGTATTTTTATTTTAGATGAACATGTTATTTTTGGTGGTGGTACTAATGCAGAACAACGAAATAAAGAATACCATCAATTAGAATTGGCGGTTGATTTCATTGGTAAACAAATTGATGCTCTTAAACTAACAGAGATTGGCACTGAATTAGAACAAGCTCAAGCTATTTTAAAAACAAATCTCTTTGCTAAGATAAAAGCAGCCAAATACCATGGTAAAAATCATCAATTAGTTGAATTTTTAAATCGACACTATAACGAAATTACTCAAAGCTTTACTTTTGGCTCTGTTCACTGTTCTAAAAAAGAACTTATTTATGGGATTGTCGATGATTTAGCAACAATTGCAACAGAGACACAAATACTTGGTGATGGATTTTTAGGTATTCAAGCGAGCCCTGGAGGTAATCCACCAAGTAGAGATAAGCCCGTGGGTGATTATTATAAAGATGATTATTTATTTGAAGTGGCAGAAAAAATAGGTTTATCACAGTATGTTGCAGCGCTGTTAATGGGTGAGCACGCCATTGATGATGGTGCGCCTGTTATGATGAAAGTAGCTGCTTTACTTTATGCTTGGCATGCTTTTCCAGATAAAATAGATCTTAGACATTTTAAGATTTTTGAAAAAATCTTAAATGTAGGAGAGTTTGAGTGCATTGCAAAAATGCTTGAATA
>JBDHYK010000389.1:0-2513 GCA_039811305.1 Niabella sp. | reverse complement strand
TGAGTACAATGGCCGATTTTATTTTAGACCATCAACCCGCATAAGTCTGATTTTTGAGCACAAAAGTATATATAGCAGGTCTGGGTGTTATTTCTGCCATCGGAAATAATGTAGCCGAAAACCTTGTTTCTCTTAAAGCAGGGAAGCCGGGCATGGCCGATATGCAGCGCCTGCAATCTATTCACAAAGGGCGCCTGCCCGTGGCGGAAGTGAGGTTGTCCAATGAGGAGCTATGCTCCCGGTTGAATTTGCCCACACATACCAGCCGCACAGCTCTGCTAAGTATTGTTGCAGCAAAAGAGGCGATTGAAAGTTCGGGGCTTGACATAAACAAGTACCGCACCGGCTTTATTTCTGCAAATTCCGTGGGAGGCATGGACAAAACCGAAGGGTTTTTCTCCGATTTTTTGCAGGAAAGCAATAAAGGCAGCCTTTTGGACGTAGTGAACCACGAATGTGGCGCCGTTACCGAAATTGCAGCGGACTATCTCGGTATTCGGGATTTTGTAACAACCGTAAGTACCGCCTGTTCCTCATCGGCGAATAGTATTTTTTTAGCTGCAAGATGGATACGGCAGGGTCTGTTAGATGTGGTAGTGGCAGGTGGAACCGATTCCTTAACAAAATTTACGCTGAACGGCTTTAATACTTTAATGATTGTGGACAGTGAGTTTTGTCAGCCCATGGATGAAAACCGTCGCGGACTGAATCTGGGCGAAGGTGCCGCCTACCTGGTATTAGTATCAGAAAAGGTAGCTGCAACTTTAGAACAAGAGCCTCAAATATTGATTACAGGCTGGGCCAATGCCAATGATGCCCATCATCAAACGGCGTCCTCACCAGAGGGTATTGGTAACAGGCTGGCCATGCAGGCCGCTTTAAAAAAAGCAGGTTTGCAGCCAAAAGATATTGATTATATCAACCTGCATGGCACAGGAACCAATAATAATGATATTGCCGAAGGCACTGCAATTAAATATTTGTTTGAAGGGAATTACCCACCCATGAGTTCTACCAAATCCTTTACCGGGCACACGTTAGGGGCAAGTGGTGGCATTGAAGCAGTGTATTCCATTCTGGCGATTCGGGAAGGATTGATTTTTCCCAATCTGCGCTTTTCTACGCCCATGAAGGAGTTGCCTTTTCAGCCCGTTACGACCTTGCGGGAAAAGGATATTCGGCATGTCATGAGCAATTCGTTTGGTTTTGGAGGTAATTGTTCTTCATTAATTTTTAGTAAATCTAAAGCATAAGCGAGACATTGTTTTTCTAAAAACTTACTAATTTATTTCAAACTTGTTATATTTTCATTCCACCTCAGCCGTTTCACCCCAGGGATCTTTTCAAAAGATGCTGACAGCACCGGCTGTTTATTCTGGTGAAAAGTTTTCTTGCATAGAACCCGACTATACCCACTATGTAGATAGCAAGCTGATCCGTAGAATGAGCCGAATTATTAAAATGGGCGTAGCCGCTGCTATGGAAACTTTACAACAGGCGGCATTGCAACAACCCGATGCCATTATCACAGGCACCGCTTATGGCTGCCTGGCCGATACGGAGGCATTTTTAACCCGAATGGTAGAATTTAATGAAGAGTTGTTGTCTCCTACAGCCTTTATACAATCAACACATAATACAGTGGGCGCCCAAATCGCATTGATGTTGGGCTGTCATAATTATAATAATACGTTTGTGCACAGAGGATCCTCATTTGAAGCTGCCCTGTTCGATGCAATTTCCCTGATTCAAGAAGGGGAGGCAAAAAACGTATTGGTTGGCGCTGTGGATGAAATCATAGAAAAGAGCCATGCCATCATCAGAAGATTTGGAGGTTATAAAACCGATGGCAACAGTGCAGCACTCTTTTCATCTGAAACCCGAGGTACCATGGCGGGTGAGGGCGCTGCGTTTTTTGTACTCAGTAATCAAAAAGCACCAACTGCGCTGGCTGAATTAACCGATCTGAAAACGTATTATAAAACGGGTCGTTCTATTAATAATATCATCAGAAATTTTTTAATGGAAAATGGTGTCAAACCACAAGAACTGGACTTAGTTCTTTTAGGGAATAACGGCGACACAAAAACAGACGCCCACTACACAGAAATAGCTCATCAACTATTTACCGGTTGTAAATGGGTAGGGTACAAAAATTACTGTGGCGAATATCCTACCTCATCAGCATTTGCTTTATGGATGGCTTTAAACATGATGGAACATGGCAGGCAAACCAACCATCCCGCTGCTCCCAAAAGAATTTTAATTTACAATAACTACAAGCTACAGTATCCCTCACTCTATCTGTTACAGGCATGTTGAACTTTCGAAATACCAATATTATTTTTATATTACTGCTGATCGTTTTGATCGTGGTTCAGTACGATCAGGGCTTTGATGTTTCCTGGTTTATTGCTTTGCTCTTATTTTATACTGCTGTATTGTTTTATGGAAGTTTTTACATTCGGTCGAACTTTTTTGTAAAAACATTTTTTAAAGGCGACCCTGCCAAA
>JBDHYK010000388.1:0-2521 GCA_039811305.1 Niabella sp. | reverse complement strand
CTGGGCTAGTTGGTGCGGGCCTTGCAGAAAATCATTTCCACATATGAGAGAAGTGTATAAAAAATACAGTTCTAATAATTTTGATATTCTCAGCATCTCAACTGACGAAAGCCAAGAAGATTGGCTAAAAGCAGTAAAAGAAGAGCAAAATCCTTGGCCCCAAGTTCTTGATACAAAAAACATTGCTCAGCGCGGTTTTGCGATAACAGGCATTCCTACAACATATTTAATTGATCCACAGGGAAAAATTCTAATGAAAGAAGTGGGGTTTGATCCAAACGGAGGTAGTGAAATTGAAAAAAAGATCAAAGAAATAGCGGACAACAATGGAAAAGAAAAACCGAAAATGATTCCAGCAACAAAAATGTTTTAATAATAAGGGACTATCCGATGACAGTCGAGAAAACCTCAATACGCTTGTATTGAGGTTTTTTTTATTATTCGATTGTTTCTTAGTAAACAGAATGCATGTTTCTGGTATTTCATTCCACCCAACCCATTTTTTCTGAAAGAATTCAATTTGAAAATTTGCCTGATGAAGAATTGAAACCTGATGAAAATTGAGGACATACATCTCCCTAAAAAAGCAGGTTGAAAAGCCGATTCATCGGGCATTTACTAAAAAAACAAAACAGATTGGTGAAGTTGTGCCAATTATCTTATTTTGCTCCAATAATAAATTCCAATAGTATTACATCCACCATTTCATATCAATCCACTATTTTTAAAATGAAAATAAAAGCCTTTTGGTTCTCTCTGCTCCTGATTGTAATGTATGGGGCATCAGCACAAACAACAAAAGAGGAACTGTTTAAAACTCCTGAAAAAACTGCCGGAGTTTATTTTGCATATCCCGTTAATGAAATCAAACCACAAACTCCCGCGCCGAAAGGGTATCAGGCCTTTTATATCAGCCATCTGGGGCGCCACGGATCGCGTTACCTCATTAGCGACGATGAATACAAAAACGTAATACAACTCTTTGAACATGCTGGAAAAAACAATGTGTTAACCCCTCTTGGTAAAGATGTATTGAATCGGTTGAACCAGCTTTGGAAGGAAGTAGAATGGCGTGGAGGCGATCTCTCACCCCTGGGCGTGCGCGAACAACGGGGTATTGCAGAACGGATGTACAAGTCTTATCCCGGAGTTTTTATGAATAATAGCAAAATTTCGGCTTGTGCCACCACAATCGTACGTTGCGTTTTAAGTATGGATGCTTTTTGTGAGCGATTAAAAGAATTCAATCCCAACCTTTCAATTCCCCGAAACTCGGGCATGAAATGGCAACGGTTTCTTAATCACCACACGAAGGAAGCGGTAGAGTATCGTTCGGCTACTGATACCTGGAAACCGGGTTATATCGGGTTTGAAGAGCAGCACGTGCATCCTTCCCGGCTA
Source organism: Niabella sp. (assembly GCA_039811305.1). Lineage (GTDB taxonomy): Bacteria > Bacteroidota > Bacteroidia > Chitinophagales > Chitinophagaceae > Niabella. Next base: position 1,120 of record JBDHYK010000388.1, on the reverse strand, counting down.
ATGAGTTCGCTATTTACCGATGTAGCTGTGGCAACAGCTGCAACAAATCCCAAGTCATTGATGTGGGCATTGTATTCAATTGCCGGAGGTATGCAAAATGTAGAAACCCACCTTTCCTTTTATGATCTATTTACAACGCAGGAGCTTTTTGACCTGTGGCAATGCAGGAATTATAAATTATACGTCAACGATGGCAACAGCGTTCTTAGTAAAGGGATTATGATGAAAAACGCAGTACCTCTGCTAAAAAACATGTTAGACAGTGCCCAGGTGGTAATCAATTCAAAAGCAAAAGGTGCTGATTTTCGGTTCGCTCATGATGGCAATATTATCCCTTTGGCAATGTTGCTGCATTTAGACGGATGTTATAACAGCATTTCCAATCCTGCCGACTTTTATAAGGCATGGAGCGATTTTAAAGTAGCCCCCATGGCCGGGAATATTCAAATGATCTTTTACAGAAAAGCAAAAAGCAATGAGGTTCTTGTAAAGTTTTTGTTGAACGAAAATGAAATAATAGTACCGCCTGTGAAGAGCAACCGGCTGCCGTACTACCGTTGGAAAGACATCTTATCTTTTTATCAGTCGCTCATGCAATAAAGTCAGATGTAAAAAAACTTCAATGCTCATGCCCTTGCCCAGTCGCCTTCATCGAAAATCTATAGAGTGTACAAGGTTTTTGGCTTCGTTGTGCCCCATTCAGGATTGCCGCCCACTCCAATTCTGAAGCCTTCAACACCCGATGTGTAGCGGGCACAATGAATTTAAAAAATAACCGGCTACTGTGTATAATATACATATTGAGTTCCTACCTTTGCAGGAATTAAAAAACGACTGACATGTCATTATCATTGCAAGGGAAACCCCGGCTCTCCATGACTCAAATCATTAATATGAGCGTGGGATTTTTTGGAATTCAATTTGCATTTGGATTGCAAAACGCCAATACCAGCCGAATTTTTCAAACCTTAGGCGCCGAAATTGAAAAAATACCGATCCTTTGGATTGCAGCTCCTGTAACAGGGCTCATCCTACAGCCCATCATCGGCCACATGAGCGACAAAACCTGGATCGGCAGGCTGGGACGCAGACGCCCTTACTTCATGATCGGTGCTATTTT
>JBDHYK010000387.1:0-2541 GCA_039811305.1 Niabella sp. | reverse complement strand
TTTATTACCTTTGTTGGTGCCGCCGGGTTGGCGGTGGCTTCTTTGATCTCTGCGATCCCCGAGGCAATACGATCATGAGTACGCCAATTCACTGCCAGCGACTCGGATGGATTTGGGGTAACATTTAAAATAACCCGATCGGGGAAAGGGCCCGGTGGATACGGATTCACCCCCGCATGTTGTGCTCGGATCAGGCTACATAAAACAACCATGATTCCCGTTAAAACAACTACATTCTTCATATCAAAATTGTTTTTTAAATAAAGGAGTATTGACCCAACAGACTTTAACTTCGTTTTTTTGGATTTTGAAAACCACTACATTCTACCGGTTATTTTGCCGGGTAATATTGTTGTAACCAACCAAGAATTTTTCCAAAAACGTCTATAGCGGCGGCGGGTTCCATGCCGTGCTTTTCTTCGGGGTAAATTTCTAACTGAACCGGTGTGCCGAGTGCTTTCAGTTTTTTATCCAACAGGTAGGCCTGGCTTACGTGTACCAAAGGATCCTGCCCCCCATGAAAAATAAGGGTGGGTACAGCCGTTTCTTTGCTAAGATGATAAACGGGACTGGCATCTTTGGCAATTTGTGCGTTTGGGTCTTTCTCACCTAAAAAATTCACTACAATTTTATCGGCGTCGGTACCATCGGCTCTTACGGCTTTGTCGGTTAGATCGGTAGGCCCCCAAAGATCCACAACGGTTTTTACCTGCTTTTTTTCATCGTACCCGTATGCGTACAACATAGCTAAGTGCGCACCGGCGCTGCCGCCCATCAGTGCAAATTCATTTCCATTATATCCGTAACGTTTTGCATTTTGCGAAATTACTTCGATCGCTTTTTTTACGTCTTCAATTTGAGCGGGAAAACGATTGTTGCCATCTTTCACCAAGCGATAATTCATAGACACTACCAAATAACCACGTTTCCCAACTAATTCTTCAATTAATTGCTTTGGGAACTCTTCTTTGCTACCCCGAACCCAACTTCCACCATGTATATAGATAATGACTTTTGCATTAGGCGGCACATCTTTCGGCAGAAAGGCGTCCATCATGTTTTCGTCTCCAGGGGCTTTACCATATTGAATGTTTTTTAGCTCGCGATAGGTTTTTTTCTTGTAGGCTGTTAAAGGATCATCTTTAACCAAGGCATTGTTGATGCCATTTCTCAACCCCTTTTTATTCAACCAGGCTACTAAATCTTTTGGGTGGTCAGTTTGAATGCCCTGAACACCGTTTTGTAGCGCTTCATTCCATAAATCCGTCGCTTCTGAACTACCCAATGCATCTACCCAAACGGCTACTCCTTCTTTATTTGCAGTAGCGATCATGTCTTTGTCAGACAGATTGTCCAACACCTCTATGGTTCCCTGTCCCAGAAAAAAAGATAGTTGGTCTTTTGTTTTTACTCCGTCTATTACACTGAGTATTAAAGGGATTTCTGGTGCTGTCTTTCGCCAGTTCTTGTATTGGGCAAGACTGTTTACATAAACAGCAACCTGCTTCTGCATACCTGCCTGCCGTATTTGGCGATAGGTTTCGTCAACCTCGGCGTCTTTAAAATCGAGGTAGATGTTTATTTTTCCTTTGCAAGCTTGAAGGGCTTCAGCAAAACTGGGAATACGATATTTCTTTTTCGTTGGTTTATTTTTGTTAGCCACCAAGAGTTCCTGTAGGGATGCCCAACTAAGATCTTTTACGTTTCCGGTTCCATTGGTCATCCGATCTACAGTAGCATCGTGATGGAGGAGTAGCTGGCCATCTTTGGAAGTGCGCAAATCCATTTCTACATAATCAGCACCAGTTTTTATAGCCGCCTTTATACTTTTTAAGGTATTTTCGGGGGCTTGTTGCTGATCCCCTCTATGGGCAATTACAACGAATTGATGTTTTGATTTTGGTAACGGCGCTTTTTCCTGCGAAAAAGACAGTAATACACAACAGAACAGAAAGAGCGAGAAGAGGAATTTTTTCATTATTGGAGAATTTGTTAAATAGGATCTTTTTGCAAAATGTGTATATTTTAGATAACGAATGAACGTACAGGTTGCTCCGCCTTTTCATGGTTTGATGCGAACAGAAACAATTAAGTTTTCAAACCCAAAAGACGAAAATACCAATTACCGGGCTTGGCAAGCATAGCGTTGGCAACGCTGTATCATCCAACCGGCAAGATATAAAAAAAACCGAAGAGTAGAACAAAGAGAACGGCGTTTTCAATGGCGATTTCAATTTTTTAACTTTTTCTCCCGGTAGAATTGTCTACTTGTTGTTTGTATTATCCAGTCATTCACTTTTTTGGAGCCTGTATTTTTCAACCATTAGTAGGTTTTTTTTTACAGGACGGCAAAATAAGTATCGCTAGAAAAGCTGGATACGGTAGCAGGATAGTTGTAAGGTTGTACCGCTATATGAAAGTAGCAACCACGTTAAAGCGAAAATCAGTAAATTTTAAGATGCATAGTAGAAAATAGCTTCGTTATTTTAACTGGTGCAGATAGGCATAGATTGCTTTTAGTTCTATGTCGGAGTAGGAGAA
>JBDHYK010000386.1:0-2549 GCA_039811305.1 Niabella sp. | reverse complement strand
TAAGTTGATAATGGTTTTTGAAGATGCTGCTGCCGAATTAGGGGAAGATTTTATTTTTGAATACTATCTCAATGTAAATCAATAAAACCGCAGGGCGAGATCTCCGAAATTTTATAAGATGTCTCTCATTCCTCTTTGTTCCATACGCTACAACATTCGGTGCTACCCATGATTCTGCAATGCAAAATGGCCGTTTAAATAATATTCGCTTTCTAAGACATTTCGGAATGTGCTAAAAAAAACTTGCCACACCCCAAGACGGTTTAAAAATCGGCTCATAAACGGAAAAATAAAACAACGAATAGCCGAAATTTGGGGAAATAATGCATTTTTTTCAGTTAATACAGCAAACAACCGGCATTTTTTTGGCTGTTTTATCGAAAATTAATATATTAGCCCTCACAAAAACTCAAACTACTATGGCTAAAGTGTCAAATCTTCTTGCCCGAAAGAAATATGGCTGTTTAAGTATTCAAAAAGGAACCTCTGTGTATAGGGCTCTGGAAATAATGGCGGAGAAGAATGTGGGTTCTCTCGTAGTATTAGACGGAGAGCAATACCTGGGTGTAATGACAGAAAGAGATTACTCCAGAAATGTGATTTTAAAAGGCAAACACTCGCACGATACAATGGTGGAGACAATTATGTCTACCAACCTGCCGAGTGTTACCCCTTCCGATACCATCGAAAACTGCATGGGGCTGATGAGCGATAAAAATATTCGCTATCTCCCGGTATTTGAAGATGAGAAATTGTTAGGTATCGTTTCTATTAGTGATGTGGTTACAGAAACGATCAATCAACAAAAAGAAACCATCAGTCATCTAAAAGACTATATACATGGTCAGGCCTAAGACAGGCTCAGACTTTCCCTGATGATTTTACTGATTTCGTTCGCACGGTTCCAGGCCATCATGTGGGTTCCTCCCTCAATGATATGGGTGGGTGTTATGTTTTTTATGGGAAATATCTGGTCTTTATTGCCATGAATATGTAGAATGTTGGAAGGGTACTCCCTGTTTTTCCAGTTCAGTATTTGTTCAAAAGACCAGTTTACATAGTTTAGGTCGGCAGTTTTACGATAGGAGTTGGCAAAACTTTTTTCTTCTGCCGTAACCGCCCCTAGGCGCTTGTTGGCCACCTCGTAAAGCTTGTCGTTTTGCGGTACAGTTTTTACAGGAAAAATACGATTAAGACGCAAAAACCCGATTAATTTTAAAATAGTGGGTAGTTCTTTTCGGCTTTTTACACTGGATATAAGGATAATTTGTTTTACGTTACGAATTTTTGCAATTTCCAGAGCCATCATACCGCCAAAGGAAATGCCAATAAAGGTTGGATTCTCTTCTGAAACATTTTGGCTCAATCGCCGCGCATAATCCTGCAACGGTTCCTGCGGCAGCGGTGGAATCCAGTTCAAAAAATAAGGCTCTAAACCGCTAAAGTTGAGTTTTGAAAACATTTTTTCATCGGTACCGAATCCGGGAATACAAAAGACCTTCATAGTTTTATAACACAGATTTCTGCAAAATTAAAAAATACCTTGTTATAACGTATCAACGAGTGAACATTCAGGTACATTTCAAATTTCCCCTGCTCTAAAATTTTATACACAATTTCCAATGGATAAGAAAACGGGTTCCTTACCTTTGCTCCATGCAAAAAGATATTGTTTTATTTGATCTTCTTAACAAAGAATTAGAACGCCAGAGAAATGGCATTGAATTAATTGCTTCGGAAAACTTTGTATCGAAGCCGGTAATGGATGCAATGGGTAGCTGCCCAACCAATAAATACGCCGAAGGCTACCCGGGGCGACGCTATTACGGCGGGTGCGAAGTAGTGGACGAAATAGAACAATTGGCTATTGACAGGCTCAAGCAACTCTTTAACTGTAGTTGGGCTAATGTGCAACCGCATAGTGGTGCACAGGCCAACGCAGCGGTGTTTTTTGCTGCATTGAATCCGGGCGATAAGATCATGGGTCTGAACCTGAGCATGGGCGGGCACCTAACCCATGGCAGTCCTGTAAACTTTAGCGGGAAACACTACCAGGTTATTGCCTATGGTGTGGACAAAGAAACCGGCAGGGTGGATTATGAAGATTTGGAACAAAAAGCACTTACCGAAAAGCCCAAAATGATTATTTGTGGTGCATCCGCCTATAGCCGCGATTGGGATTATGCCCGGGTACGTGCAGTAGCAGATAAAATTGGCGCCCTTGTTTTTGCTGACATTGCTCATCCGGCCGGGCTCATTGCAACCGGCTTGCTGAACGATCCTTTTGAACATTGCCATATAGTAAGCAGCACTACCCATAAAACCCTTAGAGGACCTCGTGGAGGAATTATTATGCTGCGCCACGATTTTGAAAACCCATGGGGGTATAAAGACCCTAAAGGAAAAACCCGTACCATGAGCCAGCTATTGGATCTGGCCGTTTTTCCCGGAATGCAGGGAGGCCCCTTAGAGCATATTATTGCCGCTAAAGCTGTGGCATTTGGTGAAAATTTAAGCGAAGATTTTAAATCCTATGGCAAGCAAATTAT
>JBDHYK010000385.1:0-2571 GCA_039811305.1 Niabella sp. | reverse complement strand
TAATCCTGGCACGTTTGTCTATATCAGGGATAGAGTTTCGAAGAATAAAATAAGCAAAATAAATCAGCAGAGCTATGGCGGTGCCAATCAACTTAGGATCGCGCGCCACTGCCGAAAAAGATTCAAAAGCCGGATTATTGGGGTCGGCCCAAGTATAGCTCATCCAAATACTGCCGGTTGCATACCCTAAAAGCCCAAAGACAACACCTACAGAAGCATGGTTTTTTGCATAGAGATCGTATTTTAAGTCGGTTCTATACAGGTATCGTACCGACTGAACTACCGAACAAGTAAAAAGAGTCATCATTACGGCCCACATGCCCACATGATAAAACAGGTTTCGGATGGTTTCGCCCAAAACCGGCAGGTCGGGAACTTTAACAAGCAAGCCGCCAATAATAGCATAGGCAATTAGAATGACACTCAGTATTTTCCACCATTTTTTCTTCATAAACTAATGACACCTCATTACTCAGGCGATAATCAAAAGTAAAACACAAATGTAAGCCGAAAGTTTTGTTTAAAAACAAAATTTAAAAGCCCAAGTGCTTTTAGCAGGTTTTTTAAAGAATGTTTAATATTCGATGATCTTTCTTATTATTTTGCTATTAAAAGCTTCTTTTTCAAAAACTTAATCTCGCCATAAAAAAGGAAATAAAATAACAGACAATAGGGCAACCAGAATGTCTAAGGCTATTAATAAAAGAATATCGTTCCAAAGAAAACTCAACTGAGGATTAAACGCCGCTTTTGATATTTTAAGCAAAAGCATTAATTGAGGAACGATCAGCGGGAAGCCTAAAACCGCCATGATGGCTGCATTTTGTTGCGCTTTTGCAGCAAGGGCCGCTAAAAAAGTAAATACCATACTCAAACTCCAACCACCTAAAAGAACCAAGCCGGTAAAGGGGAGCACATTTTGCATAGGATTTCCAAGAAATGCAAAAAAGAGTAGCAGGCTAAGAGCCGTCATCAAAAGCATCAACAAGGAATTGAAAAGGATTTTGGCAAAAACAAATTGTACTGGCGATGCGATGGTGTAGAAATATAACATTCTTCCGCGCGTTTCCTGCATAAAACTTTTGGCTACCGCATTAATGCATATAAATAATTGTATAACCCAGAACAAACCATTCCAGATTTCGGGTTCGGGTTCTTCTACGGCCAAAAACAATACAAAAATGGTGGATACCATGTATAAGAGTACTCCATAGAAGCTATATTGCTGTCTGATTTCCAGCAAAAGGTCTTTTTTTAAAAGGGTTACTATGGTAGAATTTCGGTGGAACAATCTATAGTATTTGATGTAGGAGTGGTTTTGCTCATTTCTCGTGGTAGCATTTTCTGCAACGGGGCTCATACACGTCTAATGCACCCAGCATAACCTGTTCCTCATCCGGAATTTTTCGGTAAGAATAATTGGCTATGCCGCCACATTTTTGGCAAATGGCGTGGAGTTTTGTAATATAATCAGCCTTTGCTAATAAAAAAGGCATTTGCCCGAAGGGTTTACCCGTAAAGTCCATATCCAAACCGGCTACAATAACCCGAATACCCTGAAGTGCCAGCCGGTCACATACTTCGGGCAATTCCGGATCGAAAAACTGAGCTTCATCAATGCCAATTACGTCGGCACCCTGCGCTAATAAAAGTAGTTTCTGAGAATTATTTACCGGTGTGGATACAATTGCATTGGTATCGTGAGAAACAATGTTTATTTCATCGTATCGGGTGTCTATGGCGGGTTTGAAAATTTCTACCTTGAGGTTCGCTATTTTCACCCGTTTCAATCTTCGGATGAGTTCTTCTGTTTTTCCGCTAAACATAGAACCGCAGATAACTTCGATCCAGCCGCGCCGCTCACCTCGTATGTGGGGTTCAATAAACATTCTATTTTAACTAAATTTTTTGTAAGTTAATTTGTATCTTGCCTGATCCAAATTTTATCAAAAATAGGATAATGCCACGAATAGAAACACTGATAGAGAAATTATGGGATCAATATACGGCCAAAGCCCCCGCTTCGGAGATGCTGTTTACATTGCAAATGCTTCAGCAGGAGATTGCCGGATCTGCAAAAGAAATGTCTGTTTTAGGTAGTTCCAAAATAAGTGTTTTTGTACCCAATACACCCGATTTGTTTTGGATTCCCCCAGTTCCCGGACAAAAGGCTACAGAGCCCGAGCCCGACATACAGTATTTCGAACTAAAGGTACCGGAAGAAGAATTGTTAAAAGACGAGGAAGATTTTTTAGAACCCAATGCTCCCGAAGAAATTCTTGAGGAGAAGGCAGCAGAACCTACGAAACACCCAGTGCACGAAGACCCTGATGAAAAACAAGTTGAGCTGCCTATAACTGGCAGAAAAATACAGGGTAGGTTTGAATTTGACGTAAACACGGCTCACCAGGCTAACCCTTTGGAAGAAATTCCTACATTGGCCCGACAAGTGCAGGAGAGTTCTCTTTCGATAAATGATGAGCTGGCGCACCGGCAGCCAACGCCGTCTGATAAAAAGCCCGAAAAAATTACTGACATTAAAAAACACATCAGTATTAACGATCGGTTTAT
>JBDHYK010000384.1:0-2578 GCA_039811305.1 Niabella sp. | reverse complement strand
TATTCCGATCGCCCCTGGTTTCGTACTGAGCAGATGACGACAGCACAATCATTAAGAGAGTTACCAGTGTAGAAATCTTTTTCATAGTAGTATTTTTAATTGTTAAGAATGGCGTTGAGATGCTGGTTTTAGTCAGATGTTTATAAACGATACGTTAAGGGACCTTAAGCACTTGTTAACCAAAAAAGACTCCTGAAAAAATGGCAACTTCAAAAAAGCAACCTTTATTTTATATTTTTCGTTAGTTTAGAATCTCAAACTGAAAAGAACACAACATGAAAAAACTATTTGCTCCGATTCTATCTATTACGTTGCTCGCATTCGTATCCTGCGCAAAAAAAACAAGTTCGCCGGGATCAGCAGCAGAACCGCCTAAACCTAAAGCAACAGCTTATACAACAGATGTACTGCCTTTATTGCAAGCAAAATGCTCCCCATGCCATTTCCCGTCTAAAGGTGGAAATAAAGCCAATTTTGAAACATATGCTTCCGCAGCTAAATTCGGCGCAGAAATACTTGTGCGCATCCAGAAAAATCCAGGCGAACGTGGCTATATGCCAATGCGCAATCCCAAATTAGCAGATACAGAAATTTCACTTGTAAAGAAGTGGATTGACGGAGGAATGGCTGAAAATTAATACTCCTACATTTGTTTTATGCGAGGATCAATGATCCGGTAGAGCATATCGGCAAAAAGATTGATAAAAATAAAAATACAGGCATTGAGCAAAACAGAACCCATGACCACGGGGTAATCTAATTTTTCAAGTGCTTCAACCGTTATTTTACCAATCCCTTTCCAGCCAAATATATATTCAATAAAAAATGCCCCGGCAAGCAACTCGGCAAACCATCCTGTAATGGCTGTAATTACCGGGTTGAGGGCATTTCGCAAGCCATGGCGAAAAATAACGGATCGTTTGGAAAGCCCTTTTGCATAAGCGGTTCGGATGTAATCCTGGTTTAGCACGTCAAGCATTGAACTACGGGTAAGTTGCGTGATGATGGCTAAAGGCCGGATGCCCAGCGTAAATGCAGGAAGGATTAGATTCCTGCTATTCACATATTGGATACCAGACACCTCATCTATTTCATACCAACTGCCAGTCAAATTTAAGCCTGTATAATCATGCAGAATAACCCCAAAAAGGAAAGCTATGATTATGGCTATAAAAAAAGATGGGGCAGAAATACCCGCTATACTTGAAAAAACACTGGCTGTATCCAGCCAGGTTCCTTTTTTTACAGCTGCCACTACGCCTAACAGGATACCGAAAATGGTGGCAAAAAGCATAGCCGTGAATGCCAGAATCAGCGTGCCCGGTAACGATTCGAGGAGTAATTGCCCTACATTTTTTTTAGTCTGGTAGCTCTTACGCAAATACGGCAATTTTAAACCGACCTTTTCCGCCCCACCCACAAAAAAACCTACGAGTTGTTTTTTTTCGATATCACTTTGACTATGCCTGCAAATCGGCGATATGTCGTTCAGGTAAAGAACAAGTTGCTTCCATTTTGGTTGATCCAGGTAAAGATCCTTCCGGATGTTTTCCAAGGTTCGCTTATCACCTGTTTGGCCAACAATCATTCTTGCCGGGTCGCCGAATCCCTGGAACATGACAAACACAAGGATGGCAACACCTAAAAGCACCAATAGGGAATATGCTATTTTACGCAAAAAGTAACGCATGGGATTCCTGGATTACTTAAAAGTATCGTTCAAAGACTTGAAGCCACCAATAAGTTTTATTCTGTCAAAGTCAACCCAGCTCCACTTATGCACGATTACAGGTCCGTTCATTTGATACAATGTAGGATTCGCCCTGGCTGCCGTCTTTATAGCCACTCCATCGCAACTGACGATCGCTACATGCGCATGATCTTTTTCCTTGCGGAAAAGACTATCCATCAATACAGGTTGAGCCGTTACTATAAAATGGGGTATGTCTTTCCAGCGTCGCCGCATGTAATCAGTTGTCGCTCGCCACTCTTTCGCCCCCGGGAAGTCCTTAATAAAAAGAAGATAATAGGTTCCGGGCGTATTCAATATCGCCTCTGTCGTATCTGTGCCTTCGGATGTTTTTAATATAAAATCATTAATCAGCGGAATATTGTTCTTTCCCTTTTGCACAAGCGTCTGTTTCCTTTCCACAAATGCCCAGGTACTGTCAGGCAACGCGTTTACCCGAAACTCTTTCTTTTCGCCGTTCTTGCTATAGACAAACACATAATCATACTTGTCTGGTACCGCGTCTTTGGGCATTTTGCGCAGTTCCAAAATATTATTCCCGGATTTGAAAGGCAAACAATCGACTACCGGAAGATGCCTCAGTACATACCATTGCAAGCCTGCAACGGCCAATAAGCTGCCTATTACCAGCCATCCATTGACCTTCGGGGGAAATAAGGGCGTAACATACCTGCCGAATAGTAAAATGATCAATACAAGCAGCAGTAAAACAAGGTCTTTCGTAAATGTTTGAACGGGCGTAAGCGGGATACAATCGCCAAAACATCCACAGGCGCGAATCTTTCCGCTGAACAAAACATAACTGGTAAGAAAAGTAAAAAAAAGCGT
>JBDHYK010000383.1:0-2595 GCA_039811305.1 Niabella sp. | reverse complement strand
GATAAATTCTATTCTCAAAAAAAATGGGCAAAAGCGTTTACAATTTATGAGGATATTATGCCCTTTTACAAAACAACACCTCAAATTCAGGATATCTATTATAAATACGCCTACACTGCATATAATCAAAGAGATTATATGAATGCTGAAAACCTGTTTAAAACATTTATTGAAAGTTATCCTGCCAGTCCCCGTGCCGAAGAAATTGAGTTTATGCGGGCTTTTACGATGTATAAACAAGCGCCAAAAGCCGAACTGGATCAGTCCAATACACTAAAAGCGATCGGCTTGTTACAAACTTTTGTGAGTACCCGACCCGAATCTGTGAGAGTGCTGGAGGCGAATAAAATTATTGATGAATTAAGAGCCCGGCTGGAAACCAAGGAGTATTTAGGTGCAAAATTATATTACGATATGGGACAGTTTCGGGCAGCGGGTGTGGCTTACGCCTCTCTGTTAGACAACTTTCCTGAGTCTGCAAGTGCAGAGGACTATAAATTTATGGTAGTAAAATCCTTTTTTCGCTTTGCCGAGCTTAGTGTGGCAGAGAAAAAGGTGGAACGCTACCAAAGCGTCCTTACCGAATGTAATGATTTTATTGCTCGTTTTCCTGAAAGTAAACTCAGAAAAGCGATAGAGAACTATATCACATCATCTAATACAGAAATACAAAAATTTAGCACGAATGAGCAAGTTAAGACGACAACTTAGTACCGGCCTAACCAGTAATGTAGAGACGAAAGATTTGGGTAGCATTAAAGCTAAAACCGGAAATATTTACGAGTCTATTGTTATAATAGCTAAAAGATCCAATCAGATAAATATTTCTATAAAAGAAGAATTGCACAGCAAGCTGGATGAATTTGCCAGCCACACCGATTCTTTGGAAGAGATTCATGAAAACAAAGAGCAAATAGAAATATCAAGAGCCTACGAAAGAATGCCTAACCCGGCATTACTGGCTACACAAGAGTTTATGGAAGATAAAATTTATTACCGGAAAGCGGAAGACGAGCTTTTTAACTAAGTTATTACGATCACAAGTATTTAATATTTTCAGGGGTACTAAGTTTTCTTAGTACTCCTGTTTTCTTTGTATATAATAACCCTGACGTTTTGGATTGATTTCGCGCTATTATCGTGTTGGAGCCATAAAAAACTGGAACTGAACTTATTAGCCAGAACGGGCACAACATAAGATAGTTTGGTAGAAGCTATCACATAAATTCACCAGTCTTCCTGTTCAACTCCTATATTGCAATTTTTAATCAGCGCGTTATGTGTAACGATAGAGACTCTTAACAAGCTGGGATTACTAGTTTTAACGCTCCCTGAAAAATGGGTTTTGGCACGCCATTGCTCTTCAGCTTTAGAAGGCGATAAAAACAAAAAACGACTTTCTGCAACAGCTTCACTGCCAAAAAAAAGCGAATTATTTATTTCGTTTCGGGACTTAGTAATAAATTCCAGTATAACAATAAGAAGCACCATGAAGAAAAAAGAAACGGATAATAAATTTACACAACGTTAATTTTTTAAGTTTTTTCAGGTGAAACAGTTGTTACGACTTTTGTTTTTTATCCTTTACGCCATGATTGCTCTTGCCGGGGGAGCGCAGATCTATATTGCTCCCAACGGTAACGATAACAACCCCGGCACTAAAGAGCAACCTCTTGCCACATTGCAGGCTGCCATCCGTAAAGCCAGAAATTTGCGCAGGTTGAATGACGCAAGCATTAAAAAAGGTATCCACATTATTTTGCGGGGAGGAAATTACTCCGTTTTAGAAACAATTGTTATCAGGCCAGAAGACAGCGGCACAAGGGAAAGTACCACATTTATTGAAGCTGAGTCAGGTGAAAAACCTGTTTTATCAGGTGGTGTGGAAGTAAATAACTGGAAAAAGGTAGCGATTGCAACTAATGGACTGCAAGAAGAATATCAATCCAATATCTGGGTGGCTGAAATGCCGCAAGTAGATGGAAGAGATTTTAATTTTCGTCAATTGTGGGTGAATGATGTAAAAGCAGTAAGGGCAAAATCAAGCAACGGCAATACGATGCTGCGTATTTTAAACTGGAACAAAGCTGATGCAGCTTGTGTGATCCCAACACTTCCGTTTATCAATTTGGAGAAAGCAAAAGGACTTGAGTTATTCATTCATCAATGGTGGGAAATTGCCAATCTTCGGGTGAAGCAAGTGCAAATAATGGGAGACAGTACTAAACTATTTTTTCATCAGCCTGAAAGTAAAATACAAAATGAACACCCCTGGCCAGCGCCGTGGATCAGTAAAGAGACCGGCAACTCTGCTTTTTACCTAACCAATGCTTTACAATTTTTAGATGAGCCTGGCGAGTGGTATTTAGATAATGAACAACATAAAATTTATTACTGGCCACGTAAAAATGAAAATTTGTCAACTGCAAAAGTAGTGGCACCTTTTACTGAAACTTTGCTAAGCATTGAAGGCTCTATTGACAATCCGGTTAAGAATTTGGTAATTGACGGAATCTCTTTTCAGCATACCGGTTGGTTGCGTCCTTCTTTGCAAGGCCATGTTCCGCACCAGGCTGGTTTATACATGACGGAAGC
>JBDHYK010000382.1:0-2597 GCA_039811305.1 Niabella sp. | reverse complement strand
ACAGTACCAAAAAGGACTTGGCCAAATGGGATCTGAATATTCCCTTAGCAAACAAAAATGGATCCTGGAAAGGGAAAAATATGGATGATCTGTACGACTATCGGGTTAAAGTAATCCCATCGGTTGTGTTGAAAGCAGGAACCAGCCGCTTTATTGTTACCCATCAAATGAAACAAAATTCATTTCTTGAAAACGTACTAAATGTTGGAATTGCACTTGAAAAGGCTAATTAAACAAACGGCATTATGACGGAACCCAAAAAATCGAAACTTCGTAAAGCCACCCTGCTCTTTTGGCCCCTGGTTATTTATGCGCTGGCTGCCCTTATCTGGTGGTTTATATCGCTCGAAATTCAAAGCAATGCCACGCTCAACTACAAACTTCAGCAGGCAGAAAGCCAACTAGCTGCAGATCATGATACGGCCACTTATAAAATTGAAAAGTTTAAAGCTACGGATGAGCACCGCCGCAACCACATCAAACACACAGGAGAAGGCATCGTGTTTTTAGGGCTGATCCTTTTGGGAGCGGTTTATATTTATCGGTCGTTCCGCCAACAACACCGCCTGCAACAACACCAACAAAATTTCATGATGGCTGTAACGCACGAGCTTAAAACCCCAATTGCTGTTGCACGCCTCAATCTTGAAACACTGTTGAAGCATCAATTAGATGCCGAAAAGCAGCAAAAAATCATAAAAATGACTTTAGACGAAACCAAAAGATTAGATTTTCTTACGAATAATATCCTGGTTTCCTCGCAATTAGAGAACAGTGGCTATAAAATCAACAGGGAAGAAATTGATTTTAGCAGCTTAGTAGAAGATCGGGTAAAAGAGTTTCGCCAAAGGTTTCCAAAACGGTTACTTGTTGAGGAGATTGATGCTGATTGCGACCTCGCAGGTGATGCCTTTTTGTTACAAATACTGGTAAACAACCTGTTAGAGAACGCTATTAAATATTCCAATGCAACGGATCCTGTTATTATTTCGTTGCATAAAGAAACGATTCCCGTTTTAAAGATCACCGATTTTGGCTCCGGCATCGCCGACGAAGAAAAAGGACAAATCTTTACAAAGTTCTATAGAATTGGTGATGAGGCCACCCGAAAGACACAAGGAACCGGTCTGGGTCTTTTTCTTTGCTATCAAATTGCTAAAGACCATCGTGCTGCGATTTCGGTGAAAGACAATCAGCCGAAAGGCTGTATTTTTACAGTGGCTTTTAAAAATACCTGACCGGCATGCTAATATTTTTGAAAGCAATTGAAAAAAACTTGCTGAAAAGCGGTATATTTATAAGTTGTTCTGCTGATTTCATGAGTTTTAAGATCTGTTACAGGGTTTAAAAATAGGTTTTATACACAACTATGGCAAAAGACTGGGCTGGAACCTGGTTTTGGAACAGATCAATTTATTGAGAATCAGTGTACAGCGTATTATAAACAACATAACAAAAACAGATATGCCAGAAAAAGATGCGTCCATACTGCTGGTAGAAGATGAAGAAAATTTACACGAGGCTTTAAAGCTAAATCTGGAGTTGGAAGGATATGAGGTTACTTCGGCATTTGATGGCAACCAGGCGCTCCGGGCAATCAAAAACGAATATTTTGATCTGATCATTCTCGATATTATGCTTCCCGAACTGGATGGAATTTCGGTAGCCGAAACCATCAGAATTAGTAATAATGAGGTGCCTATTTTGATGTTGAGCGCAAAAAATACCAGTGCCGACAAAATTTTAGGATTGAAGAAGGGAGCCGATGATTACCTTACCAAGCCCTTCAACTTAGAAGAATTACTGCTTCGCATTCAAAAACTCATTGATAAAAATCAAAAATTATTAGACAAAACCACCTTAGGCGACACCTATACCTTTGGTGGCAATATTATTGATTTTAAAGCACAGGAGGCGAGGACAAAATATGCCGGAAAAATACAGCTTAGCAAAAAAGAAGCGATGCTTTTGAAATTGCTCATAGAAAACAAAAATGACGTGGTGCCCCGTGAAAAAATATTACAAGCTGTTTGGGGTTACAATGTATATCCCACCACGCGCACCATTGATAATTTTATTCTGAACTTTCGGAAGTATTTTGAAAAAGACAGTCGTAACCCTCGTTATTTTCATTCGGTTCGAGGCGTCGGCTATAAATATTTGGAGTGAGGCGCTTATAGGGATCGTTCAGGTGTGTGATGATTACAGTACCCCAACTCACCGCATTCGGTCGTGGGGGAATCTTCTGCGAGCGTAAACGATTTGTTGCAGATGTCCATCAATCAATCCCAGAGATTGTAATGAGCTAATTGGACAAGCCGATTTTTGTGTAGGGATTAGGTTAAAAAGACCAAATGGTTTCATCTCTTATTAATCGGTTCAAGCGGCTTTCGATTTTGCTCTCCGATGTAGCAGATTTCTTCCTTGTATTGCCGAATGCAGAGTTCCTACCCGTTTCGAATTTCCTGACCTATTTGTTTTTGACTCCCGTCTTGATTGTTTTGCGTTAACTGAAAAATAGTAGCACTTTCGATAAATAAAAAGCTTGAACGATACTGGTACTTTTGCTTTACTGTTAAAGTGCGGGCACCCGACTC
>JBDHYK010000381.1:0-2598 GCA_039811305.1 Niabella sp. | reverse complement strand
ATGTTCTGCCCCCACATGTGAACCGGGTAAAAGTGGTACAGCCTTCTTTGGCAGCTTCAGCCTGGGTATCTGAAAATGTAACTGTCTGGGTTGCTGTTGCAGAAAGCTGGTTTTCAGAAAGCGGGTAGGGGCTGCCCTTGTCAAAGTTAACTGTTTTGTTGGCAAATGCAAAGGCCGTAAAAATAAAACAGCCCATAAAGAGGAGAAGAAATCGTTTCATTTTGATAGTTTTTTAAGAATTAAAAAATCTTGTTGATAGCGCGCTGCACCAAAGATAACCGAAATAAGGGGGGGGGGTAAACTTTTTGTTAAAAATAAGTTAAATGCGTTTTTAAATAAAACACGTTTTTTTGAGTTGTTGCGTTTCTGTTTTTTTCTACGTTAATTAGTATAGGGAGTACACTCATTCTCCAAAAAACGGCATGAGATTGCGTAAATCATCTTGTAAAAAATAGAATATATGACAAAATATCTTTCAACAACACTGTTGCTGCTTGCCTTAGCATGCAGGTTGGTTGCTCAGAACCCATCAAACCATAAACTTGGGGTTTCTGTAACTCCGTTGGGTAACAACATAATGGGTACTGCGAAACCCGTTGAGGGTCTCGGCTCGGATAACGGCAAGGGTTTTTATAATATAGGGGTTAATTACCTGTACACTGCAAAAAAATGGTTAGATATTGAGACCGGGTTGGAATATGCCCATCACCGATATGAATCTGTTTCGGGTCCCGATCCTACGATCCCAAAAACTGTAACGAAGAAAAAATTTTCTCTTTTAGCCGTTCCGTTTACGGCTCGGGTGAATGTTTGGAAATATTTTTTCGTTAATGCAGGCCTTTTAGCAGATGTTGACCTTCAATCGGAATTGAATTTGACCGGAATAGGAATGAAAATGGGGGTAGGTGTAAAATATGATTTCGAAAAGGGAGCTTCTCTATTTCTAAACCCTTATTATACCCGATATGGCTTACTTCAGGTTTCAAAGCCCAATATAAAATATTTTACTGATGAGGCGGGGCTACGGTTGGGCATTTATTTTCCTTTGAAGCAAAGGCTTTCTTCTCCCTAATATATTTATAGCAGTATCATCTGATGTAGTATGCCAACGCCGTTCAGGTGCTGGGTAAGCCTTTCGCTATTGGTGTCTGTGATGAAAACCTGTCCTTCATTTTCGATACACACCGTTTTTAACAGGTTGCAAATCCGTTCTTCATCAAGTTTTTCAAAAACATCGTCCAAAAGCAGGATGGGGGCAAATCCTTTTTCTGCTTTGATAACTTCCAATTCGGTAAGTTTTAGAGCAAAAAGCAGGCTTTTTCGTTGTCCTTGCGAAGCAATGCTCTTAAAAGCCTGTTCGCCTAAATGAATTGTTAGATCATCACGATGAATTCCCTGAGTAGTTCGTTGCTGTATCTGATCCTTTGGTCTTACTGCTTTCAGCAATTCTTCAAAACGATGGTATAAAAGTGGACTGTCGTACACAATCGAAAGGTTCTCCACTTGTTGCGCTATATCGGTATAAAGCCTTTTTACCTTTGGTAGAAAGCTTACTAAAAAATCTCGTCGTTTCGAAAATATAAAATTTCCCGCAAGCAGCAATTGCTCATCCAGCACTTGCAATAAGGCTTCATCTACCCGGTTGGCCTCGGCAGCAGCTTTAAGAAATGAATTTCTTTGTTGTAAAATTTTGTTATAGCGGATCAGGTAGGTAAGATAAACAGGGTCTATCTGCGAAAGTAGTGCGTCTAAAAATGATCTGCGTTGCTCACTTCCCCCGGTAATTAACCGGCTATCGTCGGGAGCAATCGCCACACAGGGATAATGACCAATATGCTGCGAAAATTTTTGATAGACCGCTTTGTTTAACAAAAACTCCTTCTTCCCTGTTTCACGAAGAATGCACTCAGCGGTTTCGTTTTTGTTATTTAGTTCAAAATTTCCTTCAAGCCGAAACCCCGATGCACCTTGTAATACATTTATGACATCGGTACTGCTGAAATAGCTTTTCGTAAAACACAGGTAATAGATGGCATCTAATAGATTGGTTTTTCCAACACCGTTTTTTCCACAAATTCCTGTAATTCGGCAGTCGAAGTCAAAACTGCGGTTCTTATAGTTTTTAAATTGAAAAACAGATATGGAATTGAGTTTCAACACCCCTCAAAAATAGCACTTACAAAACAAACTTATAGGAAATCTCTTCGGTTCTTCAGCAAGCGGTTGCAGCATCTCAACCGCTTTATAAATGGACGCATTCCCAAATTGTTATACAAAACGAATATCCTATTTATGGTCATTCAGAACAAAGTGAGGAATCTGCCCAAATATTCAGGAGATACCTCCTTGCAGTCGGTAGGACGCTCGCGACGATTCGGAATGCACCCTTAACAATTGGAAATCAGTTATATTTTGGTTATTTTTGTATTCTGATTCCTATGCGCTACTATTTATTTTTACCCTTCCTGCTATTTTTCTTCTTTACGACACCAGCCTGCAAAAAAGAAAAAGCGACTCTCTTTGTTCCCGAAATTTCAGAATTTAAGTTAGAAGCCTGGAAAAATGGCGAATTAATTACAACCGATGTGGTAGCCATCA
>JBDHYK010000380.1:0-2600 GCA_039811305.1 Niabella sp. | reverse complement strand
TTAATGCCAGCGAAATGACGATGGCCGATACCGTACAAAGCCAGAAGCCGTTATAGAAATAATGCGAAACCAATTGCTTGTCGTATTTGCCATGTGCTAAAGAAACCATTTGTGCCACCGCAATGGTAATACCAATCCCTAAAATGAAAGGGATATTAATAACGTTTAATACCAAAGATGCGGCTGCAAGTTGTTTGTAACCCACAAACCCAATCATGGCAGTGGCAACAATATGTAACGACATTTGTGCCAGTTCTCCCAAAATAATGGGGTAGGCGAGCCGAAACGTATTCTTTGCTTCAATTTTGTACATTCTGCAAAAATAGAAGCATTGTAAGGGTTATCAAAATTTGTTGTGCTAATAAAAAACCGATTCCCATATTGGCAGATTGTTTTACTTTTAAACCCATGAATAACCCGGAACTTATAAAACAACAACAACTTCGTAAACATAAAACCTTAGCCACCGGCTTGTTTCTACTAATGTTGGTAACTTATATTTCCTGTGTTTATGCCATCCGTCATTATTCGTTCTCCTGGATTTATTACGTAAAAGCTTTTTCTGAAGCAGCCATGGTGGGCGCGCTGGCTGATTGGTTTGCTGTTACCGCCTTGTTCCATTATCCTCTCGGTATTCGAATACCCCATACCAACCTGATTGAAAACAGAAAAAAAAGTATTGGAGATAATCTGGGCGGTTTTGTTGTTTCTAATTTTTTAAATGCCGATACTTTACGTCCATATTTGGAACGCCTTCAGGTAAGCAGTTTTGCTGCATCCTGGTTGAAAAAAGAAAAGAATATCACCCTGCTGACAGATGAACTCATCTGGCTGTTTCGCGATATTCTTGTTAAGGCTGATGACGCCACTATGAACCGCTTTATTGCCCGGAAGGCAAAAGATTTGCTTACCGATATGAAACTGAATGAACTTCTGGCCGGTGGTATGGAATTGATTGTAGAGCGAGGCGATGACCAACGTATTCTAAATTATCTGTTAGCAAAGCTGAAGATATTTATATCAGAAAACGAAACCCTTGTGCGAGACAAAGTGAAAGAAGAAAGTTATTTCCTGATTCCGGAATTTGTGGACAACCTCATCGCATCGAAAATTGTTCAGGGAACCGTGAAATATCTGTCAGAAATAGAAAATAATAAAGAACATCGGGTAAGAAACGACTTGAGAAAACAAATACAATCCCTGATCGCTTCAGTTAAGGACGACCCAAAATGGAACCAGGAACTGCAGGAAATTCGCAATAGTTTTTTAAACCCCGACCGGCTGCAAAATTATACTGCGGCACTTTGGAAAAGCCTGCAACGCAGCCTTATTGAGGATATGGCTTCCGATGACTCTGCCATAAAGAATTACATTAAAAAAATAGTTCAAGACTTCTCAACCAACCTTCAGAGCGATGAAGGGATGAAGGAAAAAATAGATCACTGGGTGCGGTGGAATGCCTACCGCATCATCTTAAAAAATACTGGAAAAGCAGGCGATTTAATCAGTGGCACCATCGGAAACTGGGAAGGCAGAGAACTTAGCAATAAATTGGAATTAGAGGTGGGTAAAGATTTGCAGTATATCCGAATCAATGGTACCCTTGTGGGCGGCTTGGTAGGCCTGGTAATTTATATCCTAACAAAATGGTTGCAATAATATGTATAAAGAAATTATTATTCGGTCGCCATCAACCGAGCAAAAAGAACTACTGATAGCAAAGTTTGCTGAAATAGCAGAAGGATTTGATGAAACAGACGATGATCTGAAAATCTATTTTTCTGAAGACCGATATAACGAATCGGAAATCCTGCCGCTCATTTCGAACATGGGTGTTGCCATGAAAACTCATGATCTTGCCGAACAAAACTGGAACCAAGTGTGGGAATCTAACTTTCAACCCGTTGTGGTGGATGATTTTGTTACGGTACGGGCCTCTTTTCATCCACAGGCTCATCAAACGGAGCATGAAATCGTAATCACACCGAAAATGAGTTTCGGCACCGGACACCATGCTACCACGTACCTGATGATGCAGCAAATGCGCTCCGTGAATTTTAAAGGGAAACAGGTTTTTGATTTTGGTACCGGCACAGGCATTTTGGCAATTTTAGCAGAAAAACTGGGAGCTCGGTCTGTGTTGGCAACCGATATTGACGCCTGGAGTATTGCCAATGCCTTCGAAAATATTGCAACCAACCATTGTAAAAACATCCTACTCCATACTTCCGACGCTGCCTACCAAACAGGTCGGTTTGATATTATCCTGGCCAATATAAACCGAAATGTACTCCTCAATGCGCTACCTGAGCTTTCCAGGCAGTTAACAGGAGAGGGGCAACTGGTTTTAAGTGGCCCGTTAGAAGAAGACGAAGCCATCATGGAACAGAAAGCGTATGAAAACTCTTTTAGATTGTTAAGGAAAAGCAAAAAAGATAGATGGGTATGCTTGTATTTCAAGCGGTTATGATTTTAATGTTTCGAGGGAACGAATATTGTCAAAATTGTTTTAACTTTGTTATTTACAGACTGTCTCTTCAACGAGGTTACACATGCAGGAAGTATTTATTGTTTTATTTGCCTATTGTTTAGGAAGTATT
>JBDHYK010000379.1:0-2605 GCA_039811305.1 Niabella sp. | reverse complement strand
CTTGCGCAAAGGGTGCTAGCGAGGCAAGAGCCGACAAAGCCGATGTGGCCAGGAAATCTTTTCTTTTCAATATCAAACGTTTTAAAATTTTTACCCGTAAATATACTGAAATAGGATGTAATGGTTTAAGGGTGCGTTCCTAATTATCGCACAAAACGAATATCTTATTAATGGTCATTCCGAACGAAGTGAGGAATCTACCCCAATATTCAGGAGATACCTCCTTGCAGTCGGTATGGCGCTCGCGGTAATTAGGAATGCACCCTGTCTAAAAAGGCCTGGGTGCATCTGATATTTTGGCTGCCATTATGTAACTACAGCATTGAAAAATTTTTCCTGAGTTTATCTGCAAGAACAGGGGCTTGTAAAAGGATCCATTCAAGAACGCGAAAAAATGGGGTTTAAAAAATCTTAAATCGTTCTATGCAGGATTTTTCAATTGTTTCTCTGTCATCGGGATGGGCAATATTGATGAGGGCTTTAGCTCTCTGACGTAAATTTTTCCCGTGCAGATAAGCCACTCCGTATTCGGTAACAACGTAGTGAGCATGCCCCCTGGTGGTAACCACTCCGGCGCCTGGTTTTAGCAGGGGTACAATTCGGGGCTGACCTCTTTTTGTTCGGCTGGTAATAGCAGTAATGGGTTTGCCACCCGCGCTCAGGGCAGCTCCCCGCATAAAGTCCATCTGGCCGCCAATACCGCTATAATGATAGGTGCCAATACTGTCGGCACATATCTGCCCGGTTATATCTACTTCAATAGCACTATTTACCGCCACCACTTTATTGTTTCTCATAATTACGTTAGGTCGGTTTACGTAATCCATGTCCAGAAAAGCAAAGGCAGGGTTGTCATCTATAACATCGTAGAGTTTTTTTGTGCCATTGGCAAAAGAAGTTACTGTTTTGTTGGGATGAATATTTTTGTATTTATTGTTCACCACGTCGTCCAGATAAAGCTGAATAATGCCATCGCTGACCATTTCTGAGTGTACACCAAGGTCTTTGTGATTGCTAAGGCATTTAAACACCGCATCCGGAATTGTGCCAACACCCATTTGCAGGGTACTTCGGTCATCAATAAGTTCGGCAATGTAGCGGCCAATTTTCATTTCATCGTCAGATGTTTTAGAGGCATAATCTGTTTCTGGCAGTTCTTCCTCATGCCAGACTAATTTGCTAAATCGTTTAATGTGAATCATACTATCCCCATGGGTTCGGGGCATTTTAGGGTTCACCTGCCCTATTACATAGCGGGCATGGGCTACTGCGCTTCTTGCAATGTCAACTGAGGTGCCTAAAGAGCAATACCCGTGTTTGTCGGGTGGTGATACCTGCACAATGGCTACATCCAGGGGAAGCAGGTCGCTACTGAACATTTTGCCAATATCGCTTAAAAATACAGGAACATAATCGGCATAGCCATTATTTACGGCTTCCCGAATGGGAGCTGAAACGAAGAGACTGTTTAGGAAAAACGAATCTGAATACTGCGGACTGGCTATTTTAATTTCGCCCTGTAGGGTGATGGATACAATTTCCACTTGTTTTAACCGATCCTTTTCTTTGGCCAATTCCTCAATAAGGTACAAAGGCGTGGCAGCGCTACCATGAAAAAATACCCGGTTGCCGCTTTGAATAAGAGACAGGGCTTCTTGTGCCGATACATAGAATTCACTTTTCATAATGTAAACAAATCTTTAGCGCACAAAGTACGCAAGAAGTTTCAGCAAAAAATATGATATTTCGCATCTTGAAACCTGAGTCTCTGTATAAAATCGGTGGCTGTAAAAAACGCCCATAAGAACCGGGCACAACAGAACGATTTGCAGCAGGTACTATTTTGGGCGTAATGGCTATTTATTCTGTGGGGATTCCATCAAAATCTTCTTCATTTTCTTCAGCTTCCTTTTTAGTAACTCGAACAATTCCGTCCTTGTGGTGCGATGGCCCGTAAAGAGTATAGAGTTTCAAGGGCTCAGTAGAACTGGTATTGATCACATTATGCCGAGCGCCTGCTGGAATAATGAGTACGTCGCCATCACCAACGATGTACTCATTGCCGTCAATGATGCACTTACCTTCGCCGCCCTCAAACCTGAAAAACTGGTCATTTTCTGCGTGAATTTCTTCTCCGATGTCTTCACCCGGTTGCAGGCTCATCAATACTAATTGCAGATGCAAGCCTGAATACAATACTTTACGAAAATTGGTATTGTTCAGGGTGTCTTTTTCGATGTTGGTTTTGTACCCTCTCATGCTTAAAATTTTATGTTTTTGTTTGTTTTGAAAATAATCCTTGAAGCTACGAACAATTTCTGTTGTTTCAAAAATGATGGAAGGTCTCCTGGGCTATTGTTTACTTTTTTAGAGCCTGCCATAGAATTTCTATCGGATGGAGTGCAATTCTTGCAGCGCCATCTTTTATCTGGTGTCGGCAACTGGTGCCGGATGCAGCGATCAGGGTTTCTTCGGGCTGCTTTCTCACTGCAGGTAAAAGTACCAACTCCCCAATTTTCATAGAAACCTCAAAATGCTCTTTTTCGTAACCGAAAGAACCCGCCATGCCGCAACAACCAGAGGCCAGGGTAGTAACGCGATAATT
>JBDHYK010000378.1:0-2627 GCA_039811305.1 Niabella sp. | reverse complement strand
AAAAAGGGTGCATGCGAACCACATACCCCCTTTTTAGTATCGTATTGATCCTCTTATTTCAACACGGTTACCGGTGTGGGATCCATATCGGTAAATTGTTTGTTTTCACCAGCCATCCCCCAGATGAAACCATAATTACTGGTTCCACAGCCATAGTGGCCGCTCCAGGGTGGAGAAATAACCGCTTCATTATTTTTCATAATGATATGCCGGGTTTGTTGGGGTTCTCCCATCATGTGAAACATCCGTTGGTCTTCGGGCAGGTCAAAGTAAAAATAAGCTTCCATTCTGCGGGTATGCGTATGCGGGGGTACCGAGTTCCAAACGCAGCCGGTTTCTAAAACGGTAAGTCCCATCACCAGTTGGCAGCTTTGAATGCCGTCATCGTGAATGTACTTGTAAATCGTTCTTTTGTTGGAGGTTTCAATTGCCCCAAGATTTACAGGGGAAGCTTGTTCTTTGGTATATTGGGTAGTTGGGTACTCTTTATGGGCAGGCGCCGATAGCATATAGTATAGCGCAGGCTGGTTGGCATCCTTACTTTGAAAAGATACCTTTTGTGCGCCCCGGCCAATATAAAGGCACTCTAATTTGCTGAGCTCGTATTTTTGGTCATCTACTGTAATACTTCCGGCTCCGCCAACATTGATTACGCCCAACTCCCGTCTTTGCAAGAAGAAGTCGGCTTTCAGTTCGTCTTCGTTTTGCAGTGCCACGGATTGATTCACGGGCATTACCCCACCAATAATCACCCTGTCGTAGTGCGAATACACAAGGGTAAGCAAATCTGCCTGCATCAGATTTTCAACTAAAAAATTTTCACGGAGCTGTTCCGTGTTCATGTTCTTTGTTTCTGCAGGGCTGTTACAAAATCGTATTTCCATTTTACTGTTGGTTGACGATTCGCCTCGGGGGTAGCCGCCAACACTTTTTTATGATTTATAATAAATTTTTTCAGTCTATCTTCCCATCCAGCCACCGTCTACCACCAGTATTTCTCCGTTTACGTAATTGCCGGCTGCTGAGGCTAAGAAAACGGCGGGGCCTTCAAAATCTTCAGGAACACCCCAGCGCCCAGCAGGAATGCGGCCGAGAATGGAAGCGCTCCGGTCTGCATCTTCCCTAAGTGCTTGCGTATTGTCGGTAGCTATATAACCCGGAGCAATACCATTTACGTTCACATTTTTAGAGGCCCATTCGTTGGAGAGGGCTTTCACCAGGCTGGCAAGGGCGCCTTTGCTGGCGGCGTATCCTGGCACATTGATACCCCCCTGGAAACTTAGCAGGGAGCAGGTGAATATGATTTTTCCGCCACCTTTTTCTATCATGTGGCGGCCAAACTCACGTGCCAGAAGAAAAGGAGCGTCTAAGTTGATAGACAGTACGGCATCCCAGTATTCGTCGGGGTGTTCGGCGGCAGGTTTGCGTAGGATGGTGCCGGCATTATTGACCAAAATATCAATATGTGGATTTTCGGTTAAAACGAGGTTTACAAAGCCATAAATGCTTTCGCGGTTGCCTGCATCCAATTTGTAGAACCTGAAATGGCGCCCCAGGGCTTTTACTTCTTTTTCTATATCAGAATCGGGCTCGATGGATCGGGATGCGACAATAATGTCGGCTCCGGCTTTGGCTAATCCCAAAGCCATTCCTTTTCCAATGCCTTTGTTGCCACCGGTAACTAAGGCTGTTTTTCCTTGCAGGCTGAATAAATTTTCAATTGGGTTCATAATGAATTATAGAATCGTTTGTTATTGCAGAATCGCAGGTTTTACGGCAGCTTTTTTCAACAAGTACCGAATCCAGTCTTTTGCTGCCTTATAATTTTCGTACTCCAAAGGCAGTTTGCGACCATCTACATACTCATTGTAAATCCAGGGATCGCCCAGAACGAATACCTGGCCTTTACCATAGTTGGCAATAGCCATATAGTTTACGCCTTCTTTGCTAAGGATGGCTTTTGCAGGCGGAACCACAGATAAAGAACTAACTTCCTTTGTAAATATATTTTTGGCGGTTTTAAAAATTAAATGATGGGGTGGAATCTTTAGTTCCCCCTGATCGTAATTCTTACCCTGTACCATCATCTGATTATCGTCGTTAAATTTAATGCCAAATTTTTGGGCTAAGATATTAAACTTTTGTAACTCCGCATTGCCATGATTATTCCCTAACAGTACCAACACCCCACCGCTTTTTACCCAATTGGCAACGGCAGTGGCTGCGGCCTCGTTCATATAGTTGGGTTGAGCTGTTTCTTTTTCTGTATCGGGGTCAACTATTATGTAAATACTGGCATTTTTTAACCGGGCTTGGGTTGGGGCATCATAAAGGGTTCTGATGGAAGCGCCGAACTGTTCAAACATATTTCCAAGAAAATAAAATCCGTTATTATCTCTTTCATCCCAGGTATAGTGCCAGCGAATGAGTTGCCCACCGGGGCCTTTCTGCCATTCGCTATTAAAATAATTATCCAATACTACGTTGCGGCCCTTGCCCAGAAGCGCCTGGGGCATCATTTCTACTTCGTTGGCTGCCAATATAAAGGCGCCCATTCCTTTGGGATCGTTTTGTACCACTTTTTCGCTCATATAATATTCAAAGCTTCCGTCGCGGTAGGGCTTGCC
>JBDHYK010000377.1:0-2656 GCA_039811305.1 Niabella sp. | reverse complement strand
ACTGTTCCATCCGACCATTTTGAGCCAACATTGAAATTGAAGTAATCCTTAAACCCCGATTTTATTTCGAACCCGTATAGATATTTTTCCATCTTGATTTTCCGAATCCCAGACCCATTAATGATATTTTTTGTATTTGTTTGAGAATAGCCAAGATTGAATTTAAAATTAGTTAAAATGGACTTTATAAAATAATCGGCCCTAAAACTGTATTGAAGCCAGCCCCCATTTTTAACGAGCATCTTATTGGTCTTGCTGTAGGTTGGCATTATTACTGAGTTGAAGGAAACCATATCCAGGTTTTTAATATAGACAATAGAAGCATTGACAAAAAATCTGCTTGCCCAATTACCCAATTGATAGTTTAATAAAAAAGATGATGCGTTAAGTAGCTTAACAGAGTCTGTTCCTTTAAACAAACTTCTATAACCACTAAGCATATAGCTATTAGCAATATCTTGTATGGGAGAAATGGTTTTATTAAATGAGTAAGTGGCCAAAATATTGTTGGTCCTGTTCAATTCCCATACGGTTGAAATGCCAGTTGTTACAAAGGGTGTTGAATACCTTTTGTATTGATCCGAATTTCTATAATTTGCCGTAAAATAGTGGGCTTCAAATTTTGGGACAATTGATATTCTGTGGTTAAATTTGTAACGATAACTACATTTCAAAAACAAATCGTTCGTAGAAAAATGTATTTGGTTCCTGTAATCGTCGCCAAGGCGTTCATCTTCAGTTTTTGAAACGATGTCAAGCAACGATTCAAGGCTATCTGATTGAAAATCATTACCGGCCTGTAATTCAAAAATATTCCCTTTCTTTGTTTTATGCAGCAGCAACCCTCTAACTGCTGCAAAAACCATCTGGTTGTTAATACGCTGAACCAAATTAAAATCACTAGAAAAATTCGGAAATAATTCCTGAAAATAAAACTGGTTGACGAAATAGTCTTGGTTTTTTTCTTCTTTTATAAGTTTACCCGATAGCAAAAAAGCTGTGGCATCGCTCACCTTATTTGTGAAATTAACAAAACTATTAAAGACAGAATTGTGTGTTTTTAGTCTCTCAGAAAGAGGGGTGTCGTTGAATTCTATTTCTGTATTATCACGTAAAACCCGGTTTACATATTTTATCGAACCAAAAACTTGTTGTTTTTTTGAAATATCTAAAGTCCAATCCAAAGTACCAGTTGCGTCAAAAACGTTTTTCCTTAAACTGTAATTTTCGGTAGAAGTAAAGTTATTTGGGTTTACCGTAAATACGTCATTGAGGTTTTTGAAAGATTTTAATTTATCGAAGTTGGCAGTTCCCAATAATTTTAACTTTAGCCTGCTGCTCGGGTTTAAAATTGCTGACAATGAAGGCATTTGTGAATTATTGAAAGTAGCCCGCTCCTGGTCAATACCAAAATTACTATTAGAAATACTTAGATTAGAAACAATATGCCGATCCCCGATGGCACCCTTTTCGCTGCTACCATTACCATCGTCGTTGTTTAGAAGGATTTCGGTGTTTGTTGACTCGCCTATGTTATTGAGGCCAAAGAAAGAAACGTATTTATTTTTCTTGCCAAAATTCATTACGTCTAATCTTCCCTGATGGTAACTATTATTGCCCACTCCACCTTGCACATTCCCAAACCAGACTCTTTTAAATTTTTCACCAAGTTTCAGGTTGAGTGCTATCCGATCGCTGTTTTCGATACCTTTTAAAAGTTTGTTGTTAGAATATCGGTTTATTACCTGAACCTCCTCAACCGGATAGGCAGGCATATTTTTTGTCATAACGGTATATTGGTTGCCAAAAAAATCATCTCCCTCAACCATAAGTTTTTCTATCTGTTTGTTTCCAACTTGTACAACCCCTTGTTTACTGACTGATATGCCGGGAATTTTCTTTAGCAATTCCTCTAAAGTCTGTTCGGTTCCTGTTGAAAAATATTTTGTTTTAATACTGATGGTATCCCCCTTCACAATAATTGGACTTTCTGCTCTTACAAAAACCTCTTCTAACGTTACTACTTTTTCAAGAAGTTTTAAGTCCATCCAAAACGTATCTTTTACAACACTACCCGTTTGAAGGGGTACAACTTTGCCCTCATATCCTACACCCGAAACGTGGATATTAACCAATCCGGCCTTTTTCAATTTTAGAAAAAACACACCCGATTCATTCGTAAAAGAATAGGAAAGAATGGATTGTGATAAGCTGTCTTTCACCAAAACAGATGCGCCGGGGATAGCGTTGTTATTTTTAGAAACTAAAACTTTGCCACTGACATTCAAGCTCTGCGCATCTGCAATAAAAACGAAAAAAAGAATAGGGAGGAAAAAAAAACTAATTCTCATACAGCTCAATGGTAGAGACTTTTGGATTAGATAGTTTCACCTTAAATCCACGTCCAAGTTTAGCGCCAATTTGCTGACCCATATCGCTGACAAAGTCATTTATTTTTTGGTAATACTCTCTTTTTGTGATCAACGGATAATTGAATTTGGGGTCAATAGCTGCAATGGGCATAACAATACTAGTTATGTCCTTGGCATAAAACTCTACTTCTTTTTTGTCATCACTTGCTTCTAAAATTAGTCCCGGCAGGTTACGTAGTTTCCAGGGTCCAAAATAGGCGGCAATATCGGGTGTAAACCATGCG
>JBDHYK010000376.1:0-2673 GCA_039811305.1 Niabella sp. | reverse complement strand
CAATAGATATTTTATTTTTAGACATAGAAATGCCGGGAATGAGCGGGATGGAGCTGTTACGCTTACTTCCAAAGGAAAAAAGGCCTTTAACAATTCTTACCACAGCGAAACAGGGTTATGCTTTAGAAGCTTTTGAGCTGAATGTGGTGGACTATTTGGTAAAACCCATTGGTCTTTCACGCCTCATCGTTTCTATTGAGCGTTGCCTGGAGCTATTGGTCAGCAAAGGAATAGAAATCAGCAGTCAGTCCTCTCATAGTAGCATTTTTGTAAAAGATCAAAAAGCTTTTAGAAAGATTGTTGTTGATGAGATTCTTTGGGTTGAAGCAAAGGGTGATTACGTAAAAATAATATCAGAACACAAAACGATTGTTGTACATTCAAGCCTAAAAACCATCGAAGATATTTTGCCAGATGATGTTTTTTTAAGAATACACCGGGGTTATATTGTAAACATTAATAAAATAGATTATATTGAAGACCGGGTGGCCTATATTCATGGGCAACCCAAACCCATATCCGATGGGAATAAGGATGCGCTGCTCAAAAAGCTGAATTTGTTTTAAAAATAGTCTAACACAGCCTTTTTTCAGATATTTTTTTAACCGAACCTAAGGAAATGCTTTCTACCATAACAAGTATAGAAAACATAACAGTAGTTTAATTCTATCCAATTGATAATGAGCCACTTAAAACTATATTATTTAAAATGATCTTATACAGGAAATGTATTTTCATATTTTCAATTTTTAATCGGCAGGAATAGAACAGATTCATTCTCGGGCATTTTAGCAAAAGGAACCTATTTTTGCGCAAAATACCCGCTGGGTCAATAGAAAGCCCGGTAAGCATGAAATATAAAAAAGTAACGGATGCAATTTAAAAGCCTAAACTTTTTTTTCCTTGTCTTTTTAGCCTTAGGCCTAATGGCCCTGATACTTTTCGCCCAATTTTTTACATCAAACGCCACTAAGGCACTGAAAAATAGCAATGAAAACGCCATAATAACCTTTGCGGCCAATAACCGACTTCAAAAAATTGTAAACCTTTCCTTTGATCTTCAATCAAAAATTTCACAAGTTAAAACAGGAATTGGCGAGAAAAGAAAAAAACAACTCACCGATTCTTTAACCATGTTGGGTTATAATACAACGATCCTGGTGAATGAGTTTAAAGAGAATCCCTATGCAAAAATGGTGGATACCCTCGTACTCACCCAGCTTTCCCTTTCATACGATATACTGGCAGCTCGGCCGCATCAATTAGATAACACGATCACGCTGCTTGCAGATTCTTTAAAACGTCTTCAATTAGGGGATAAGGTCTATGAAAACTGTTTGAAAATACAAAAACTTCAGGAAAACGATTTTCAGAATACCCTGGTAGCCAATTCAGAGGTGGCCCAAAAACTTTCGGGTTTTACTGCAATATTGGTGGCTCTTGCCATCATGTCTATTGCAATTTTAACCACAATAATAATACTACATCAATCCAAACAGCGCGTTCTTATTAAGGAACTTAAAGAAGCAGAAATTGCAGCATTAGATAGTAAAAATGCCAAAGAGGACTTTTTGGCAAATATGAGCCACGAAATCAGGACGCCGTTAAACTCGCTAATCGGGTTTAGTAATTTACTGCAAACAAGCGAGCTACTCCCACAGCAAAAAGAATACTCCGAGATCATCCGTTCCAATGCCCACACCTTATTACAGCTTGTAAACGACGTATTAGATTTGTCCTTAATAGAAGCAGGAAAGCTTAAAATAAACAAAACCTCCTTCAAACTTAAAGATCTGTTTACCAGTCTTGAACGCATGTTTTCTATCGCTATGGCTGAGAAAAATTTGGTCTTTAACTGGCATATTGACGATGCCATACCCGAAATAATAACAGGGGACGCAGAAAGATTGAAACAGATTTTCATAAATCTGATCGGGAATGCTCTAAAATTCACCAATAAGGGCTTCATACGGCTACAGGCAACTTTAGAGAATTACGATAGTTCGAATGTTGGTTCCACCCTTATTTTTTCTGTAAAAGACACGGGTGTAGGAATTGAAGAAGAACAGCTTTCTACAATTTTTGAAAGATTTGAACAAATAGAAAATAGTTATACAAAAAACTATGGAGGCGCCGGGCTGGGACTTACAATTGTAAAAAACTTAGTACAGAATATGGGGGGATCCATTTCTGTGTCGAGCCAGTATGGAGTGGGAACCGAATTCCGTATTCTTTGCCCATTTGAAAAGGCAAGCACCGATATGCCTCTACCTCAACCGATAGAAACTCCATTATTTCGATTTGAAGGGTACAAGATCCTAATAGTGGAGGACAATAAAGCGAATCAACTGCTCCTGAAACACATATTGGAGAAATATGCGGCTACCCTGGTTTTTGTTGGGGAGGGCGCCGCTGCAATCCATCAATTACAAAAAAATACCTACGACCTGATTTTAACCGACATCCAAATGCCAAAAATGGATGGTTATACACTTTTTAAAAAGGTTAGAGAGGAATTGCAGATAAACACTCCGGCGATAGCCATGACAGCATACGTTACACCCGCAATCATCAACAAGTGTAAAGACGCGGGCTTTGATGACTATTTGCCCAAGCCTATTGACACAAACGCTCTTATTGAAAAGATTTCAAAAATTTTGCCACAACGACCTG
>JBDHYK010000375.1:0-2686 GCA_039811305.1 Niabella sp. | reverse complement strand
TTAATGCCAGCGAAATGACGATGGCCGATACCGTACAAAGCCAGAAGCCGTTATAGAAATAATGCGAAACCAATTGCTTGTCGTATTTGCCATGTGCTAAAGAAACCATTTGTGCCACCGCTATGGTGATACCAATCCCTAAAATGAAAGGAATATTAATAACGTTTAATACCAAAGATGCGGCTGCAAGTTGCTTGTAACCCACAAACCCAATCATGGCAGTGGCAACAATATGTAACGACATTTGTGCTAGTTCTCCCAAAATAATGGGGTAGGCGAGTCGAAACGTATTCTTTGCTTCAATTTTGTACATTCTGCAAAAATAGAAGCATTGTAAGGGTTATCAAAATAATGTGCCAATTCGTGATGAACCGGGCAATCTTTTTTGAAGAGTGTACACCTGGGCATAAGAGCGGACATAGGCCCCTTTGGTAGCGGCATGCAATTATTCAAAGATGTTATTAGGGAAGCTTTTTACTTCGTCTCTTTGTAGAGACGAATAGTGCTTAGTGCTATTGAAGGCATAAATAGTTCGCAAAAAACCAGCCTCGCTGCCTGTCCAGATTTGAGCAACCTATCTTGCTCAATGGTTTTGTATAATATAGGGATTTGGGTGGGTGAAGAAAATTGAAAAAACGAAAAATAAAACATAATTCAGGGTATGATCTCAGAATTAAACTGGAGTGAGTGAAATGTTCAAATAATGAACCTGTTTTTTAATGACATATTGCAAAATTTATTAAATATAGTATTTATGCATTATGTAATAAGGTGATATTCAATATTTATTAATTTTAAATAGATTTTTCAAATTAACAAATTTTGAGCTATATGTTCAATAAAATTGAACTGTAAGTGAAAATCATTTAATGCCATTTAACATAGTTTTACAAAATTATTTTACGAAAACATTTTATGTGTATGAAAAAACTATTGCTCGTACTGTTATTAGGTGCTGTTGGCCACTCCATCTGGGCGCAACAGGTTCTGCAGATTAAAGGAACGGTGAGGGACAAAGACAATAACCCGCTTAGTGGTGCTACTGTTTCTGTTAAAGGAACAGATAAGGCCACGATGACCGATTTGGATGGGAATTTTGGTATAGCTGTGCTTAAAGGCCAAACGCTTGAAGTTTCTTTTACCGGAATGGGAAAGAAAGAGATGGTTGTTAATAGTGCCACACCCTTGGACATTACGCTACAGGGGCTGGAGAGCGAATTAGATGAAGTGGTTGTTGTGGGTTATGGGGTTCAGAAAAAGGTAAATCTTACCGGTGCGGTGGACATGGTTACAGCCAAACAAATTGAAAACAGGCCCATCCCCAACTTAGGTGCTGGATTGCAAGGGTTGATCCCCAACCTGAACATTACCATATCCAATGGCAGGGCAACTACCAATCCTGCATTTAATGTACGGGGTTTTACCAGCATCAATGGTGGCGACCCGCTGATCCTTGTTGACAATATTCCCTTTACTACAGCCGAGGTTGCCCGAATCAATCCCAATGATGTAGAAAGTGTTTCTGTATTAAAAGATGCTGCTGCGGGCGCTATTTATGGGGCACGTGCCTCCTTTGGGGTAGTACTGATTACTACCAAAAAAGCCCGCGGTACAAAATTAAATGTATCGGCCAACGCCATGGTAGGGTATAGAACTGTTGGCAAACTTCCAGACTTTGTAACTGATCCCTACGAAGTAATGGATCTTAAAAATGAGGCCGGAAAGCCATTGTACAATTTATATCCGGAATCGGTACGCGATTATGCCAAACAACGTTCTCAAAATCCATCCCTGCCTTCGGTAATCATTAACCCCACTAATCCAAACAACTG
Organism: Niabella sp.; assembly: GCA_039811305.1. Taxonomy (GTDB): domain Bacteria; phylum Bacteroidota; class Bacteroidia; order Chitinophagales; family Chitinophagaceae; genus Niabella. Next base: position 854 of record JBDHYK010000375.1, on the reverse strand, counting down.
GGCCTATTTCGGTTCAACTGAATGGTTGAAAGAAGCTTATAACCAATCGGCTCCTACGTACAATGCGAATGTAAGCGTGTCTAAAAGGGCAGATAGAATAAATTATTACCTATCAGGCGACTATTATCGCCAGGATGGATTGCTAAAATATGGTAACGATATTTATAATCGCTACAACCTCAGGGGAAAAGTGGATTTTGACGTAACCGATTGGCTACAGATATCGAACAACACCCAAATAACCAACACTGATTATGAAGCTCCCGTGTTCTTAGATGGTGATTTTTTCTGGAATGTAAACCGTACCAACTCATTGGATGTACCCAAAAACCCTGATGGTTCCTGGACGAGCGCCGGCGCCAGTGTATTAGGTGTATTACAGCAAGGAGGCCGCAGAAGGGAAAAATTGAACGAGTTTTTGACAACACTTTCTGCCAAAGCCGCCCTCTGGAAAAATGTGTGGGATTTAAATGCAGATGTAACCTTTAGGAGAGGGAGCCAGTTGATACGCTCTTACGATGTTCCGGTACCGTACAAAACGGGCCCTAACAACCCGGTGCAATATACTTTTTCCAATACCAATACCTGGGCGCAGGATCAAAATAGTACCACCGCTTATAATGTGTTTAACATTTACACCGATTTTCACAAAAATTTCGGAGATCATTACATTCAGGCTTTGGTTGGCTTCAACCAAGAATATTATAACAACAATAATTTCTGGACACGGCGTACCGGCTTGATATCGCCTTCTTTACCCTCTATCGGTACGGCCACAGGCACTATTACCAACGGAGAAACGATCCGCGACTGGGCGGTTCAGGGTGTTTTCTCCCGTTTGTCCTATAATTACA
>JBDHYK010000374.1:0-2714 GCA_039811305.1 Niabella sp. | reverse complement strand
TTGTTGAGAGGTGCTCGTCAGGTGGGGAAAACATGGCTGATGAAAGAATTTGGGCGTAAAAATTACGAACAAGTGATTTACATCAACTTTGAACGGGATAAATTATTACAAAATCTCTTTAAAACAGATTTTAACATACAGCGGATTTTATCCGCCTTGCAGGTTCAATCGGGTATAGTGCCGCAAGCCGAAAATACACTGATAATTTTTGATGAGATACAGGAAGCAGAAGGTGCATTGACCGCTTTAAAATATTTTCAGGAAGAAGCTCCACAGTATCATATCATTGGAGCGGGTTCGCTATTGGGAATTGCTTTAAATAACACTTCTTTCCCCGTTGGTAAAGTTCAATTTTTAGAGCTGCATCCCATGAGTTTTTCTGAGTTTCTGGAAGCTATCAATGAAAAGAGTATTTTAAATATCTTGAAAGAAAAGAATTGGTCACTTGTTGAAACCTTTCATGAGCGAATTGTCGGATTGTTGAAGCAGTATTATTTCGTTGGAGGAATGCCGGAAGTGGTGAACAGTTATGTGAATTATCAAAATTATGAAGCAGTAAGACAATTGCAAAAAGATATTTTAGATGCTTATGAGTTAGATTTTTCAAAACACGCACCTCCACAAATTATTCTAAAAATAAGAATGGTTTGGAAGAGTTTGCCTTCTCAATTGTCAAGAGAAAACAAGAAATTCGTTTACGGTTTAGTGAAAAGTGGTGCAAGAGCAAGAGAGTACGAAGATGCCTTGAATTGGCTGGTGGATTATGGATTGATTCATCGAATTTACAGAATTGCTGCCCCCCGAACGCCTCTGCGTTCCTACGAAGACTTGAAAGCTTTTAAGTTATACGCCTTGGATATTGGACTTTTAGGAGCTTTATCTGGTTTAGATGTCCAAGTTCTCCTACAAAAAAACAGTTTATTCACTGAATTTAAAGGAGCTTTGACCGAACAGTTTGTGTTGCAACAATTGATGGGTGAAGTTCATTTGCTCCCCAACTATTGGTCAAATGATACCTCAACGAATGAAGTTGATTTTATTTTGGAATATCAGCAAAACTTGTTTCCGTTGGAGGTAAAAGCAGAAGAAAATTTACAGTCGAAATCGTTAAAGAGTTATCATCAACAATTTCAACCCAAGATCAGTATCCGAACCTCTTTGGCTCATTTTAGAAAGGAAGATTGGTTGGTAAATATTCCATTGTACGCCGTTCAAGAAATCCGATCTATTCTTTCTGAGGTATAAATTTTTACAACACCAACAACTTTCCGACTTATGGGATGAGTACACTCCAAGATGTCGCACAAAACGAATATCCTATTTATCTTCCTCCCGAACGAAGTAAGGAATCTACCCCAATATTCAAGAGATACCTCCTTGCAGTCGGCATGACGCTCGCTACAACTACTTTGTTTACGATAAAAAGACCTGCTTCAAGTATATATAAGAGAAGTTTCTTATAAATTATCTATAAGCTACCTTCAGTTCCTTGCATAAAAAAGCTTCTTGGGTTACACTCCGGCAGAAGAAATCTGGCTTAATTTTTCAGACGCCATCAATAAGGTAGCTTCTTTTTTTGCAAAACAAAACCTAACTGCTTTTACCGGCTGTTCTGTGGCAAGATAAAAGGACGAAAGGGGTATGGTGGCTATGCCGTGTGTGGTTACTAACCATTTACAAAATTCATCATCGGGCAGGTTGCTGATTTTTTCATAAGTGGCAACTAAAAAATAACTGCCTTTTACCGGCAACAACGTAAACAGGCTTTGTTTCATCTTTTCAATAAACAGATCTCTTTTCTGTTGAAAAAAAGCAGCGAGGGTTGAATAAGTAGTAGGATCCTGCAAATGCAAATGAAGCGCTTGCTGCATAGGACTATTTACTGAAAAAGCGTTGAATTGATGAATTTTGTTAAACTCGTCCATCAAACGCAACCCGCTAATACAATAGCCCAATTTCCAGCCGGTACAATGAAAAAGTTTTCCAAACGAAAAACAAACAAAGCTTCGTTCAAGCAATTCTGGAAAGCCCAAAACCGATTGGTGTTGCAAGCCATCGTAGGTAAGATGTTCATACACCTCGTCGCTTATCAGAAAAAGATCATTTTCTACCACAAGAGACTGTAATTGCAACAGATCTTCTCTTTTCCAAACATAACCCGCCGGATTATTCGGATTGTTGATAATAATGCATTTTGTTTTGGGTGAAAGTTTACGGGTAACCGCATCCCAATCCGTAGAAAAATCAGGCGGAAATAAAGTATAACTTACAACGATTGCCCCCAGAGATTGAATGATGGGCGCATAGGCATCGTAACAGGGCTCAAACAGGATCACCTCGTCGCCAGGTTGCAGCAACACCGCCAAAGACGTGTACAGGGCATAGGTGCCGCCGGGAGTAATGGTTATTTGCCCCGGCGTAAGCGGTGTTTGGTACAGGCGGGCAACTTTTTTTGCCAGCGTTTCTCTCAGCGCAGTATTTCCCTGCATAGGTGCATATTGGTTGTAACCTTCTTTCATTGCCCAACATACTTTATCAATCAAAGCGGCATCCATATCGTAATCGGGAAATCCCTGACCCAAATTAATTGCTCCATAATCGGCAGCCAGGGCGCTCATAACCGAAAAAATAGTTGTGCCGGCCTGGGGCAGCTTTGAGGTAAATTTCATGATGCGAAGTATTTAAGAAACCACAAAGATGAGAAAAGGTCGGGA
>JBDHYK010000373.1:0-2717 GCA_039811305.1 Niabella sp. | reverse complement strand
CGTTTTGAAACAAAATGCCAGGCAGTTTTGACCCGTCTATTTCTGTGCTGGTAATACTCATATTGTATTCGCGGCTCCAGTTGTTTTCAATTTTAAACACATCGGCATATTTAGGTAATAGCGAGTGCTTGCCAGAATTGATGACTCTGTTTGTGTATTCTACCACCTTTGCATAATAGGAGCTATCATATTGGGCAGCATACAGTGCAGCTCTTGCCATCAGGGCCCATGCTGCGGTTTTGTGCATCAAGCCTCTTTCTTTTTCGGGTATTTCATCAAACCAAGGCAGTAAGTCAGACGCTTTTTGTAAGTCGTCAATAATCATTTTATAATTATCTAATACCGAAGGTGGCCTGGGTACATCTATCGAATCCAGTGAGGTAGCTTCCGTTACAATGGGGATACCGCCATTAGGGCCGTTATCGCCATACCAGGGAGCCAGCCATAAGTAGGAAAAGGCTCTGAAAAAATAGGCATGCCCCAGAACTTTGTTTTTCACCGCCGGTGAAAGCTTGGTAGCTGCCGGAGCCTGTTTTAAAAGATTATTGGCATAATTGATGGTTTCATACATCCTGGGCCAGTTGTCTCTCACATCGCGACTATTTGAGCCGTTGTCCACAAAATTTTTAATATTTTGTGCTTCCGCTTGTGTTCTGCCAGTTATCAAATTATCGCTACAGTTTTCAAACCACATAAAACCACGCCCTGAAGTACCCTCCCTGTATTGCCAATAGTAAAGGGCATAAATGGCTTGCATCGCCTGTCCGTCTGTCATATTGGACAGTTCAACGGGTTGGCCATAGGGCTCAAACTCAAGAAATTTTTTACAGGATGATAGGGACAACCCAATAAAAATAGCTATAAGCATTAATATTTTATTTTTCATAATTCTGCTTTTTTTAAAATGAAAGATTTACACCACCACTAAACATCCTTGAAACAGGAAACCTTCCTGCATCTACACCCTGGCTACCCACTTCGGGGTCAAATGCCGAATATTTGGTAAACGTGAGCAGGTTTTCCCCGTTTATAAATATTCTGATTTTGGATTGGGATAAAAAGCTTTTCTGTAGAAGGCTTTGTGGCAGTGTGTAAGAAAGGTTTAATGTTTTCAAGCGTAGAAAATCGCCTTTTTCCAGAAAATAATCCGATACTTTTGAAAAATTGCCGTTAGGGTCTTCTACTACTGCCAACCGGGGGATACCCGAGTTTTGGTCGTAGTTGAAGGATTTCAGGATGTCGGTGCTCATATTCCATCCTTTGGAGCCGGTATAAGTCATAACATTCACACCATTAAAAATTTTCACACCGGAAACTCCCATAAAAAAGGCATTCAGGTTAAATCCTTTCCAGCCTGCGCCTATATTCCAGCCATAAGTAAATTTCGGCATGTCATATGCTCCCATATATTTACGGTCACCGTCGTTGATGGTACCGTCATTGTTAGCGTCAATGAACTTCAAATCGCCGGGTTTGGCGTTGGGCTGAATTTTTGAAACCACGCCGGAGCTTGGGTTTTTCCAGGTGTAGGCATCTATTTCCTGCTGGGTTTTAAAAATTCCGTCTGCATCAATCAAATAATACGAATACCAGGGTTCGCCCACTTTCGATCTCAGGGGTTTCATAGAGTTGATATCGTTATCGTGACTGATGAAAGCATTAACACCAATGTCTTTTACCTTATTTACAAAATGTGCAATATTGGCATTGAAGTTCAGATTCACTTCACTTATTTTTTTTACATAGCCCACAGAAAACTCCCAACCTTTGTTTTCCACCCTGCCTATATTAAATTCGGGAGCTGAGGCCACTCCTGCTACTGAAGCTACCGGCATAGCTTCTATTAAGTCTTTGGTTTGTTTATTAAAATAGTCGAACGTAATATTCAATGCGTTATCAAGAAAAGCCACATCCATACCCAGGTTAGTTTGTTCTGTTCTTTCCCATTTTAAATTAGGGTTCGGTATGGTAGGTTGGAAAATGCCATAACCCTGCACCTGTCCATTGCTACCCAAAAACACGGGCCAGTCGGTAACCTGATAAGGGGGCGCATAAATAAACCTTCTTACGGAATTGATATTACCCACCTGACCCCAACTGGCTCTGAGTTTCAAAAAACTAATTAGATCTAGTTGGCTCATGAAATTCTCTGAGGATATTTTCCAGGATCCGGATACTGCCGGAAAAAAATCATAGTTTTTTGTAGGGTTCAGCTTTGAAGATGCATCACGCCTCAAACTTGCCGATATAAAATATTTGTCGTTGAACGAATAGGACGTTCGTCCTAAAGCCGAAACCGTGGATTCGTCCCAAATGGCTTCGAAGGGTTTCACCGTCCAGTTAGTACCGTTAGGGAAAATTGTGCTATGCATGTCTTCGAATCCAAAACCGCGCATTTCAGTTTGTTCATACCTGTAGTTTTTCTTGTTCATGGTAAAACCTCCCATTAAAGAGAAATTGTGTACCAGGTTAAAAACTTTTTGATAATTGAGAATATTTTCCCAGTTCCATCCTTTTTGCAGGGAGTTGGCAATGGTGCGATAGTTTTCATCAATGGTTCTGCCGGGTTCTAAAAACTTCTTTTGAAAAGACTCGTTTCTTAAACTGGTTACATCCATTGCAAAGTCAGATTTGAAGGTTAACCCCGGAAGCAGGTTCAGTTTGAGCGTAGTAGCCGAAAATATGCTGTTTTGGGGATTGTTCTGGCTTACTTTCTC
>JBDHYK010000372.1:0-2728 GCA_039811305.1 Niabella sp. | reverse complement strand
TTATTGGCCGCAGCCGAAGCGTCTTTCCATACCGTGTTGAACTCCTCAGCAGACAGTACTTTAGGTAGGCGCCAGGCTTGCTGAGATCCTTTCCAAAGAGTGGCATCTACTACCACTTTGCCTTGCTTGGCCTGCTTAGTAGTTATGAGTATAACACCACCCGAACCAGCAAGTGCCCCGTATATTGCCGAGGACGATGCGTCTTTTAATACGGTTACGGTTTCTACATCGGCTGGGTTAAAGGGGGCGCCGGGTACTCCATCCACTACATACAATACGGCATCGCCATTTCTATTGCCTTTTCCCCTAATATTGATGGTAGCACCTGCTGTAGGATCGCCACTTTGGGTGATATTGACCCCTGGCACTTGCCCCTGTAAAATATTAGCAATGGAAGAAGGTCTGCCCGCAAAGCTTTCGCCCACTTTAATTGTTGTTACAGCACCCTGAAGGTCTCGTTTTCGGCTGGAACCATACCCGATGGTTACAACCTCATCCAAGCCAATTACGTCGTTTTCGAGAACCACGATAATCGGGTCGTCTCCGGATAGCGTAACTTCCTTGTTCTTTTTTCCTATAAAACTGAAAATCAGGGAGTTAATATTTGCAGGGAGAGAAATTGAAAAATTGCCATCATTGCCTGATACATTTGAAATAGTTGAGCCTTTGGCAGTAATAGAGACTCCTGCAAGAGCCTGTCCATCACTTGATAGCACCTGGCCTTTCACTAATTTTTGGGCACTGGCCTGCATTGTGGCCAACAATAGCAGAGCTAATGTGAAACGCATGATTCGCATAAAATGGTTCTTTTGTTTTTGATTTAAATTATTGAAAAACAGTTTATTTTGATTTGGGAAATTTTCTTATTTATGGCATATTGACTATCTTTTTTAACTAATAGTTCCTCGTTTAGAAACATATTTCAAAACCAAAGATATTGTTACAGATTTGTTACTAATGCCCAAATTGCGTAAACTAATCTTCAATTTGCGCATTTGAATTCATCATATCAATATAAAAATTGTACCTAAAACCTTAGCTTTTTTTTACATGCATTAAACGATATTGCGTGGGAGTACACCCTTTAACCTGTTTAAACAAACGAGCTATATTATTGCTTTTCACAAATCCCATATCCAGTGCTATTTCGCTTACAGATTTTTCTGTATTCAGAAGTCGTTCGGAAAACGTTTGTATTTTTAACTTATTTATATATTGATACACGCTGGTACCCGTAGTTTCCTTAAAGCGCATCTCAAAGGAACGCCGGCACAAAGGCACTTCCTTTAATACTCGACTCACATTGATCGTATCGTCCAGGTGTTGGTGAATGAACTTCAATGACTTTACGATGTGTTGATCCTGGGCCGAAAAAATATCGGTGGACTGCCTCGTAATAACATGAGTGGGTTTTACGTATATATTATAAGGATTTTTTATTTTTTGCTCTATCATAGTATCTATAAGACGTGCCGCTTCATACCCTGCCCTTTCCGAATTTAAGTTGATGCTCGATAGAGGTGGATCGGAGAGGTTACAGGTCATTTCATCATTATCTACACCCAAAATAGCCACTTCTTCCGGCACAGGTACAGCGGCTTGTTTGCAGACCTCGGCCAGATGTTGGGCTTTGTCGTCATCGCAGGCCATAATGGCTATTGGCTTGGGCAACGACTTCAACCATTTGCTCAATTCAGGAAGCTGATAATACCAGATATCCTTCCCGGGCAACTGTACCTGATCAAAATTGAAAACCGTAAGCCCTCTGTCTTTCAAAAAGTTCTCGTAACCTTCTAATCGTTCTCTCGACCAAACTATGTTTGTATATCCGTAAAATGCAAAATTTTTAAACCCTTTTTTCAGAAAATATTCAGCTCCCATTTTCCCTGCTTCGTGATACCCGCCGGTAATATTGGGTATGTTAGTAAATCGTTCTTTAAAATCCTCGCCAATTAGGTACAGGCCAGCTTTCAAAGCCAAATCAATACCCCTGTCGTTGTATAGCTGGCCAATGATGCCTTGTGCCCCCCACTCTTTTGCGAATTTTATAATGCCCTGCATTTTAAGGGTCTCCCTATAATAAATAGGCATGCGGTAAAACAATAATGTTCCGTTCTCTTTTGAGTACTTTACAATCCCCTTCAATAGGCTTCGTCCGTAATGTTCTGCAATATCAAACAGTAAAATTATCTTCTTCATTATTTTTGGTTCAATGCCGTAAAAATAGGTGTTTTCTATTGACGCATTTTCGCCAAAAACCTATATTTTCAAAAACTCTGGTCTTTCTGTGTCGAGGTATTCTTTTCTGGTATTGATGTCCTTTTGCCCGCCTACCCATCAGAAAATATTGTTTTTACGGCAAAAAGATTTTTGTGGCAAACTGGCAATTTTTCAATGGATTTGGTATTAAATTTGCGCATATATCTTATTTTAAACCCACCAATGGAATCCAAAACATTCAGTTTCAGATGGTTTTTCAACCTGGCTCTGCTTTTTCTTACATCTAACCTTTTAAGCATTTCCTGCAAAAAGGGGAACGAACCTAATTTACCCGATAAACCCCTCCCACCCGTTGTTATAAAAAAATTGGCAACTGCCGATAGCGTCATCCTACTGCAAGAACTGCCCGGCGGACAAAAAGAAGCGCAGCGCCTGGCGCAGAATTTTCGTGCGTCCGACTTCTCCCCCACCGGCTTTTATCTACCACCAGGCGGAACGGTAACCCTTG
>JBDHYK010000371.1:0-2735 GCA_039811305.1 Niabella sp. | reverse complement strand
ATTGATGAATTAATACAAACAGCAGGTAACTTTGAACTATCAGGTAAAACGGAAACAGGCTCTGCTGAGGAGCAACCTGTCAGGGATAGCCTGATCGACGAGAATAAAAAAGCGGTTGAAACTTACCAACCGCTTTCTACAAATTATTTTCAGAGTAATGCCTAAAAAAAACCTAACCGCGATTTAGCCGAGTGTCAGATTAAGTATGAGCTATTACACCTGAATAATGTTGACAGGTTTAAACTACTTCATTATTATAAATATGTTCAATTCTTCTGTTTTCTTTTTGTTGTTTTTGCCAATAATGCATGAACATAATTGGTGTCATTTTATCTAAGTTATCATGTATTCTCTGATTGTTATAATTATTTATAGCTTTTTGTGTATAAGTTTTCAGCTGCTTGAAGTCTAATGGCTTCCAGTAATCCAGATATTCTTCTTTAATTGTTCTGTTTATTCTTTCGGCATAAGCATTATCCTGTGATGATTTGCACATGCTTATTTTGCATTTATTGACTTTCAACAAGGCAATGTATTCGTTATAAATATATTGACCTCCTCTGTCAGAATGGTGGATTAAAGGGGCCTTATAGTTTTTCAGTGCCATACTCAATGCCTTAACATTTGCTGTGGCTCGCATATGGTCGGATACAGCATGGCCTACAATTACTTTTGTATACACATCAATAATAAAAACAATGTAATAAAACCTATCAGCAATACTGTAATAGGTTATATCCGATTGCCACACCACGCTGGGCGCTGCTACCGCCAGCCCTTTAATCAGATTACGGTATTTTGAAGCAACAGAATAAGTTGTTCGCCTATAGTTAATTCGCTTCTTTAGCCTGAAACCCAGGTCCATAAAGAGTTCCGTAAACTTATCTCTGCCTAAAAAATCCGGATTCAATGTGTAATACATTTTCTCTACTCCACAGCCCGGATGTTCTTTGCGTAGCTCCTCCACCTCCGATAGTAAGCAAATGATCTTGTGGTCAAATACCGCCTGCCTTAGGCTGTATTGAGCTACTGCCTGACGGGTTATTCCAATATATTTATATAACTGACTCATCGAAAAAGCTATTTTTTCTTTGTTTGATCGGAACCAATTGATTGTAGCGAACTGTAATTTTTTTTTATATCAATGTTTAAGTCAGTTTTTGCCAATTCAATCATCTTTTCCAGGTATTCAATAGCAATTTGTTTTTGCCCCACCATTTGTTCCAGCTCCTTAACCCGTTTTGTCAGATCCTTTAACTTATTTTGATTACTGTCTTCCATCTCCACAATTCTACAGCCTTTTTCGTTAAACTTAGAATATTTATATACCCACTTATAAATACTGGCATTGCAAATACCATAGAGCTTTTCCAACTGAAGTATGCTGTATTCACCCTTCTCAAAACTAGCAACAACTGTCTTTTTAAAATCTTCACTGTACTTGCGGTGCTTGCGGATTTGTCTTAAATTTACTCCCATATAAACTGACTTTTGTTGTCAACCTATATCAGGGACGTACAGTTTGATTTAGCTCTGTCAACGGCCAATCGTCATCTGTCGACTATCGTATCAGCACGCAATAATCGTCGCTTGACCAATCACGCTGGTAAGAATATTCAATAGCAATAATCAATACGCAATTTTAATCTTTTCTTTTATGGAATTTTGAGAAGTACCCGTCTTGTAAAAAAGAAGGTTTTCTATTTATGAGAATGTTGCTGGCTTTGGCAGGTATTGCTGTTTTATTTATATGGCAGGGTTGCGCTGAACTTCCGGATGAAGATAAGGGCAATTTCTCTGGTACCTGTTCAGCCATAACGAGATACAGGGAATATTTTTATGGTCAGCTAAAACAAACCGGGCTGGATTACAAACTGCCGCCAGGTTTCACAGAAGTTTGTCCCGATACTATTTTCCATACCACACGTAAGGGCACCAGCATCTATTGGGTGATGTGGAATTTTAATTATGATCTTGCTTCTTTAAAAAATGAAATTCAGGTATCGGTTAAGCTCAATAATATGATTGGCTCCTTTGAGCGTTTTAAAGGACCGACGCCCGACAAAGAGGCGTTTTCTATTGTCAATAGCAATTACCTTAAAGATATTGATGGGTTTACAGACACGCTCCTGTACAAACCATTCCGGTACCCGGAAAAAATGGTGTCCGGAACATGGAATGCAACAGCGGCGGTATTGTGCGAAACCGGTATGGGGCAATTTTATAAAGAGCCATTGTACGCCGGGAAATACAGCCATTGCAAAATGCTCGTTCTGCATAAGGATAACAGGGGAGATGTTTTTATATACTATTGGTATAACGAAAGGTGTGCAGATGTAGTAGATAAGGTTGTTGAGGAGACAAAGAGAATGATTACTTTTAAATAAGTATTCCCACCGGAAGTTGTCATTTTGAAAGCCGAAGTATATATAATAAATAGGAGGCCCCGCAACGAGTCCTCCTATTTATTGTTCAGGGAATAATGAAAAGCATTTACATCAGTCCAAATACTTCTACTTCTGCAATGACCAGTGGTTGTGTGCCCTGCGATAGCTGCACCCGCACATACCGTCCGGTTTTGCCAATGGATATTGTAGTAGGGCTTCCCGCCTGCGCGGCCTGGAAAAATGCAGAAACGCCAGGCTGTGCCAGTGTTCCGGCAACAGTATTGCTTTCAAACGGCGTGTCTGACACGAATATATAATAGTTACGTAGCCTGTCGCCACAGCAATCCG
>JBDHYK010000370.1:0-2737 GCA_039811305.1 Niabella sp. | reverse complement strand
TAGGCTCCATCAGACCGTTATACGTTGTGGACGGAATTTTCAACGATAATATTGATTTCCTAAACCCCAATGATATTGAATCTATTGAAATATTAAAAGACCCGTCTTCGCTGGCAATTTTTGGGGTTAGGGGCGCCAATGGTGTAATAGCCGTAACCACAAAAAAAGCAAAATCCGGCCAGGTTCTGGTTAATTTTAATACCAGTTTCGGCGCTAAGAAACTGACTGATAAAATTAAAGTGTTATCCAATGCACAGGACTTTATCACCTTATATAAAGAAGAAAACGACAATATCGGTGCTCCCAATACTTTTGATTTCGCCCCCTGGACCGGGGATACGGATTGGATTGATGCCGTAACACAAACCGGGTATTTTAACAATAACAACCTCAGCCTTACGGCAAGCACTGAAAAGAACAAACTCTATCTGGGTATTGGGTACATCAGTGATCAGGGTATTGTAAGGCACGAACAGTTGAAAAAATACCTGATCAACCTTAGCGATGAGTTTAAAATCAATAAGGCACTTAAAATAGGTTTTACTTTCAATGCCGCACGTACCAATGCCCCTAACGATGGTACCGGTACCCTTGAAACAGCCCGGAGAATTGCACCAGTGGTAAACGCAGGCACCTTCCCTTTTAAAATGAGAATATATGGTGCTGACAGCATGGTTTATAACCTCTATTCGGCGCTTCCAAGCATCCAGAACACATTGCAAAACCCATTGGTGGCCCGGGAAAATACCTGGAACGCCTATATTGGTCGAGAAAACAGATTTTTGGGTAGTATTTATGGAGAGGTGAATTTCCTTCGGGATTTTAACTTCAGAACAGCATACTATGGCGATTTGAGTTACGTTACCAGCACGGGTTACAATCCGTTGTATGCCGCTTATGATCCTGCTGCACAGAAGGCTTTTTTAGTAAACCAGGTAACTAGCGTGAACGTGGATGAAGGAAGATGGCAAAAATACCAGCAGGATTACATTTTGACCTATAAGAAAAAAGTAGAGGAACATAATATTACAGCTACTGCCGGCTGGACAACTTACTACATCGCAGAAAACCACACGAGAGGCAATGTGCAACAGAGTTTGACGGGCGACCCCATCCCCTTTGACAAAAGATTTTGGTATCTGAGCAATGGCTTTGAAGACGATGCCACTTCTTCCTCAGGCTCCTACCAGAAGGAAAGCGCTACTACGTCTTTCCTGGGGCGGGTGCTGTACAATTTCAATAATAAGTACTATTTCAATGCTTCTTACAGAAGGGACGGTTCTTCACTGATTTACAACCCATCCGAACGGTACCTGAACATGTGGGCCTTAGGCGGCGCATGGGAAATTTCACGGGAAGGGTTTATGCAATCTCAGGAACTGTTTGATTTTCTAAAACTAAAAGCCTCTGTTGGTTTGCTGGGCAACCAGAATACCTATGGGGTGGACTACCCGTATTTCCCCACCCTGGCACAAGGTAACACAGCAGTATTTGGCAGCAATGTGTACCCGGCTTACGTAAATACGTATGAAGTGGATCCCAACTTGCGCTGGGAAACTGTTTTAGGTAAAGAAGCAGGTATAGAATTTAGTGCTGTTAGCCACAGGCTTTCCGGTGAAATCAACTACTATCATAAGATTACCAAAGGAATGTTGGCTTTTCTGCAAAATGGCCCTAAAAGGACCCTCGGTAACTTCGGAGAAATTATGAACCGTGGCTGGGAATTGTCAGCCAACTGGAATGATAAATTGAGTAATGACTTTAGTTATACTATTTCAGGTAACTTAACCACTTACAAAAACAAGGTTTTAAAATTTGGCACATTCCTGCCCGCTTCGGAATCATCGCCTAACCAAACAGAAGTAGGTTTTCCGATCGGGTATTTTTATGGATACGTAGTAGAAGGCGTTTATCAATCTTACGCTGACAAATTATCTTCTCCTACGGTAGTAGGCTATGACTACGGCCCCGGCGATTTGAAATATAAAGACACGAATGGCGATGGTGTGGTCAACACCGAAGACAGGACGATAATAGGGAACCCAACACCTGACTTTACCTACGGATTTTCATTAGGTGCTAACTATAAAGGCTTTGATGCCAGCCTGGATTTTAATGGCTCCTATGGAGGCGAGGTGTACCGGGTTTGGGGCTCTTCTGAGTTGCCTTATTCTCGATACAACTATCCAGCGTTTAAACTGGATCGCTGGCATGGAGAAGGTACATCCAACTGGGTGCCCCGCTTGGGCGACAAATATGCTATTAACCGACTCCCTTCTACCTTTGGTATTGAGGATGGCAGTTACCTTAGAATCAGAAATATTCAGATAGGTTATAATTTTAACAAAACATCACTAGCGAAAGCCAATATCAAAGGGCTGAGGATATTTGCCAATGTTCAGAACCTGAAAACCTTCAAGCGCAACTTAGGTTATACCCCAGAGTTTGGGGGCGATCCTACCTATTTTGGTGTTGACTGGGGTAATGGCCCGGTTCCGGTGATTTATACAGGAGGGATCAATGTTACTTTTTAATCTTTAAACTATGTTCAAATGAAAAATAGTAAAAATTATTTGTTTTACGTTTTGATGGCGGCTGCGATGTCATTGACAATTACAGGGTGTAAAAAGTTTCTTGACCGAAAACCGTTACAAGCTACCATGCAAGATCTGAACCAGGGTGGTTTGGAAGGCTTGGTTTATGGCCTATATGGTGGATTAAGAAACCCTGATGTGGG
>JBDHYK010000369.1:0-2763 GCA_039811305.1 Niabella sp. | reverse complement strand
CAAAGTGCCAACTACTCAGTCCAATATATTTCCAAGTCTTTGCGGTAAATTCGTATTTTATTCCTTTTGTAGTCATTGTCATTTTACGGTCGGTTTCGTACCATTGCAGCTAACGGTTTGCGGCTTGGCGTAGTGGCGGATTTTTAGCACAAATGTTCAATCGAAGAACTAAACATGAACCTACTACAAAACTGTCATACGAAGCACCGCACTCGCCAATACGCCAAACCGCTGTTAGCTGTGGTTTTTCTTTTCCGTCAAGAAGTTAAAGATAGCATTTATAACTTTTTCAGGTTGCTCTTCTTGTGGAAAATGTCCACTTGTTTCAAGTTCAACAGTCTTGAAGTTTGAAAAGCCACTCTGAAACTTCTCAAGGTTATGTGGTTTAATTACAGAATCTTTCATTCCCCAAATAAATAATGTCGGTTTGTCTGAGATTGTATTTCGTTTGTTCCAAAGGTCTTCAAACCATTTCTGGTCATTAAGTAACGATTTTGCAAATGACAATGCTCCGTTTCTTTGAGTTTTGTCTGCAAATGGTTTGGTAAATTGTTTTAATAAATCTTTGCTTAGCTTATTGTCCCCAAAAGACTGAGGCAAAATAAATCTTGGTGAAAAGTTTAAATAGCAATAAAGAAAAGGCAGTAAAGGGCTCCTTAATACCTTTTTTAGTTTAATATAATCAGCGTCATTTTCACTACTCCAAAGCCAAGAGTTGAGGATTACCAAGTTTTTTATTTTTTCGGGGTTTTGAATTGCAAAATTCAATCCGATTGGTCCACCAAAATCGTGAACAACAAGTGTAATGTTATTCAACTGTTTTTCTAATACAAACTTTTCAAGTGTTTTGCTGTGGTTTTTTGTTGTGTAGTCATAATGTTCGGGTTTCTCTGAAAGTCCAAAACCAATATGGTCAATAGCAATACATCTGAAATTTTCTTTCAGATTTTTGATGACGTTACGATAGTCAAAACTCCACGAAGGTGTGCCGTGAACAAATAAAATGGTTTCACCTTTTCCTTCGTCAATGAAGTGCAATTTTTGTCCGTTGATGTCAAAATAATTTGATTTGAACGGATACTCTGATTTATTAAGCCAATTATTTGCCATAATTTAAATTGTTAATGATTAAAACTGTGGCAAAGTTAGCTATCAAGATGGAAACAAAAGTTGGTCTAAACCAACCTCATAATTTTACAGTATTGAACAACTTGCTGAAATTAGTTCGGTCAATTCCTAAGTAAGAAGCAATATATTTGTGTGGCACAAGTTGAAGCAAATGAGGGCTTCTTTGACAAAATGTTTTGTAGCGTTCTTCAATCGTCATACTGTGCAATTCAATATGTCGGTTAATCATACCTGCTAAAACCGCTTCTGTCATTCGTCTGAAAAGTCGTTCTATCTTTTGCGATTTGTCAAACAGTTTTTGCAGTTCATCAAAAGTGATGTAGTCCAATTCGCTGTCGGTAAGACAAGAGAGAAAATACTTTGACGGGATTTGAAACTGAAAAGATTCGGGAATTGCACACAAGTTTGGCGGATAAGTAAAAGCAATGACGTGTGTTTTATTGTCGGTGTCAAAGTAAGACATCTGCACACCGCTTTTTACAAAATAGAGTTCTCGTTGAATCTGTCCCGAAACGGTTATGAAGTCACCTTTCTTAAAAGTCTTTGTTTTAAGATTGTCAGTTAGTAAATTGTAGTCAGCCGAACCGATGTTGTGAAAAAGTTTGAAGTATTCGTGTCGTTCCATTTTTTTGATGTCGGGTCGTCCTAAAATCACAGCTAACGTTTTCGGGCTTAGTGAAGTGGGGCCAAAAGTACAATCTATATTAGTATTCACGTCTACAAATATACTAAAAATTGTTTACGAAGACGTGAGGCCCCATTTCTCTAAGCCCGTGTTATGTACAGTTGACGTGCCATGGTTCTTGCGTATGGAAGGTCAGCGTAGTTTCCGTCCACACTCCTATTCTATCCACTCCAAACGTCAAAAAGCAAGCCGCAGCTTGCAATTCACGCATAGCATTTTTACTGGCATTTATGACGCTTACAAAGCCTTGTCAAGCGTACGTCAATGTCAGGGTTTAGGGACTCAAAAAACACCGCTGCAAAATGCTCCAACTCTCCATAAAATTAGTCCGCTTGGTATAGGCCTCTTGCACATGTCAAAAATTTCCTATACCTTCGCCAAGTCGTTTTTAAGATGTCAGTCTTATGAAAGTGAACTTTCCACGATGAAATCGAAACGACTTGAGCAAAAATTTTGCTTCGCCCTAATTTTATTCTTCTTCACACATTTTGCCCTCAGCTTTGAGTCACTAAAAAAAATGATTGCGTATTACTTTCGTGTGGGCGGAAATTGTACATAACGGTTTCGGGCTTGGCGAAGTGGCTGAACCCGAAGCTAAATAGAATTACTGAACTTCAAAATTAAAAACGAATGATTGATAGAATTACTGAACAGCCATTTTGCCAAACCCGTGTTATGTGCCGTGTTTTTATTTGTGAATATTACAACCATACAGGGAGAATAAATGGTGAGTGTGAAATTAAGGCTCGTAATATGGAAGAAGCAACTACTCATTTCAAGTTCTTCTATCCTAAAAAAATGCTTTGGAAAGTGTCGGTTAAACATGGCACATAACTCACAAATATACGAATCTTTTCTAAGTTTCCTCAAGAAGGTAAGTTTATCAATATAAAAATTAAACATGTTGATATACAGCTTTTTAATTAAAGAACATTCTATTCGCTTTTTGT
>JBDHYK010000368.1:0-2788 GCA_039811305.1 Niabella sp. | reverse complement strand
AAACCAAAGGAAAGCCCACGCTAAAAGCAAGCACATTTGCAATTCGCACAAGCCAACGCACAGACCAAAAATTGCAAAAGAGCTTGCTTTGCCAACGCAGACAAAAATTGTTTTTAAAAAAATTCCCAACGCTTCAAAAAAATAAAAATACACCGACACACAGCCCAACAAACACAGCAGAAAATGACACTGAAACTCAATATATACAAGGCATACAGCGACACGGTGGACAGAAGGCCAGCAGGTAACATGCGTTTGGCGTCATGCGGGCTGAAGTGCTTAAATTCAAGTTCAGTTTTTCAAATCAACTTTAGTGCTGGGTTGACAGTTTTGTGCTCCGAAATCCCGCACGAACGCCAAGCTGCAAACCGTTGTGCGTCAGCATAGAGCAACAGCTTTCAAAAATTGAAATTTCTTGACAATGAAAAGTTTTCTTTTTTTTATTGGCGGCTTTGTTGCAGGAATATTAGCAACTTTTCTATTTGCGTATTTAACTTCTGTTGCAGACAAGCCCAATGACGGTTTAATAGGTCTTACGAAATTCTCTGAAAAAGGAGAATGTGTACCGACCAAAACGCAACTTGAAATTTTTCAGGTTCTAGAACCAAATATGGCTTTGGCTGAAACAGGTAACTACCCTGACAGAATAATGGTTTTGCTTATCAACTATGACGGCAAGTCTTATTATGACAATCAAAAAATAATCGTTCCATCAAAAAAATGTGCAAGACAAATAGGCACGTATCAATATATGACACGAATGGGAATCGGCAAAACAGTTCCCGCGGTTGTTATTGAGTAATTGAAAGACTAAAAGACCAAATATGCAAGCATTGCTTTTGATACTTTTTGTGATCGCAATATTTGCTTTCAAACAGTTCGTTTTTGAACACAGGCGGAAACAAAGGCGTGACTATTACCGTAATGACTATCTGAAATCGGACGCATGGAAACGTAAACGCTACGTTGTTCTTAAAAGGGATAATTGGCGTTGTGCATACTGTGGTGGTCGGGCGACACAAGTTCATCATAAGAGATACGCAAAATTTAATATCGGGAAAGAACCAATTGAATGGCTTGCTTCAGTATGTAAATCATGCCATGACAAACAACACAATTGACAGAGTGGGAATGCCGAACGCACAACAGGTGCATTGGCAATAGCAGGGGGCGACGAATATATTCTAATCGGCAGTACTACTATCAGCTTTTGTTCCAGCTTGACGTTAATAATTTAGCTTTTGTGCTTATCTTCATCATTGGTAATTCTATTCGGCTTCGGTTTGGGCAGACGATTTTCAAATGCCTTGCCATCGCCAATGCTTTACCGTTACCTGCCATTTTAGGACACAGCAACAACCTACATCGAATGATTGAAAAAGTCGCAAATAATAAGTTCAATACTGAGAAACTTAATCTCAATCCTCCTGACAAAGTCAAGGAGAAACTTGACTATTACAGAACGCTTTTCAACAAGACACATGATTTAACTGCTGACGAACTTGAAAGCTTAACACAGAACATAAAGACATTTTTCAATCTTAAAGCAGTTGGGTTCACTGACAATCCACCTACTAGATTGGTTCGGATTTCAGTAAATAATCGAATACTTGCTTCTCAAGGCAAAGAATTAAGTTATCTCACAGACATTTCTGAATTACTTGCACCACCAATAAAATATACAAACTACGGTCGGTGCAACATTCCTGGACAACAAGTTTTATACTGTGCGACAACTGAAGCGGGTGCATATTGGGAGACAAAACCGAAAAACGGTGATGTTATTACACTTTCACATTTTGAATTAAAGCCCAACCAAAAAGTGAATTGTAACATAGTCCGCAGGGAGAAGAGCGAACCGAAAGACGCAAATCATCCACTTGTTGTGATTGGACATTTACTTGAAGAGTTTTTAATAGATGCCTTTAGTTTAGAAGTTTCAAGAGACCGACCAGCAGACTATTTGTTCAGTTCTTTACTTTCATCAGAACAGTTATTTTATCCTGTTGTTTCTGACAAGAATATTGAAGCAATAATTTATCCAAGCGTTCAGAAAAAGAAGTTTGGAGAGAACTTCGCAATTCGTAATGATTTAATTTTTGAACGCTATAATTTAATTGGAGTTGAAACAAGATTTATACTTGACGAATACGAAAATTTAGACCCAACATCCGATGAAGTAACAACCGACCAACTTATAGGCTCATTTGGGACAACTGCATTTGACTTTGAAAAGGGGAAAATTCTATACAATGAAAAAGCTGACGAAATCTTCAAATTGTTTCGACAACTTCAAACTGGCGAAGGAAAACAAGTGAGATATGAGCATCCAAATACTCCAAAAAATATTACATTCAACCTTACCCCGTCAAATCATTCTAGCATTAAGGAAACAACAAATAATAATACAATTAAATTAGGGCGTAACGACAAGATTAATGTTGTCTATCAAGACGGTAAACGACTTGACAATATCAAATACAAAAAAGTTTCGGCAGACATAGAAAGTGGAAAGTGTAAAATTACAAAATATTAGAAAAACGGCAGGTAACAGGCGTTTGGCTCAATGGCGGGTGACGTGGTTAATTGAACATTCTACCTCGCATCAACTTTTGTGGTTTATTGACAGTTTTGCGCTCCGAAATCCGCCACTGCGCCAAGCGCCAAAACGTTGGTGGCAAGGCTAATTGGACACACTACAACATTCAAAGTGACGACAAAAAACAATGAAACACGACCCTACAGAAATAACAGGAATTACACTCATTGAAAAATTACTTGAATTTAC
>JBDHYK010000367.1:0-2803 GCA_039811305.1 Niabella sp. | reverse complement strand
AATGTCCATCATTTTTTGTGTTATTTCACCTTCTGAAGTGCGAGGTGGACCACCAAACAGCTGATGGAACTTTTCATTGGTCATGGTGAGTCCAACAGCAAAATTGAAATAATCCATGTTCAGTCGAAAACTACCATCTGCTTTGACATCAATCAGGTGTTCATAAATTTGTTGTACATATTTGGGCTCACCATAGGGTGCAAGTCCCATGAGTTTATATTCGCCTGAGTTAACTTTAAAGCCGGTATAATAAGTAAAGGCTGAGTATAGTAAACCAAGCGAATGTGGAAATTGGATTTCCCATAATGGTTTTAATTGATTATTGTTGCCATGCCAGCAGGTAGTGGTTGCCCATTCTCCAACCCCATCTAGACACAAAACAGCCGCCTCTTGAAAAGGACTGGCAAAAAAAGCTGACGCAGCATGTGATTGATGGTGCTGTGTAAATAAGAGTTTGGGTAGATTGCCTTCTTTTAAGCCTGAAAGGCTTGAGAAAGATTTTTTAAGGGTTGCTTTTAAAAGAAGCTTTTCTTTTAGCCATACGGGCATTGCTTGTATAAAAGATTGAAAGCCTTGTGGGGCAAAACTTAAATAGGTTTCTAATAAGCGTTCAAACTTGAGAAGCGGTTTGTCATAGAAAGTAATGAAATCTACTTTGTCTAAAGTAATTTGACCTGCTTTTAGGCAATACTGAATTGCGTGTTCAGGAAAGCCAGGATCGTGCTTTTTGCGTGTAAACCTTTCCTCTTGCGCTGCAGCAATAATTTTGCCATCTACAACAAGCGCAGCAGCACTATCATGATAAAAAGCGGATATCCCTAAAATGGTAGCCAAACAACACCCTTCCATTACTTCAAATAAAAACGCTAAGTTTAAAGCCTTCAGGGGTTAAAGTAAAAATAGTTTCTAAATCTGTAGTGTTGGGTTGCTGGATCTACCTATTTTTGTAAGAGATCTCCAATTGATATAGTGGCCGTACCTCTTTCTATGACTGTCCTGTATTCCCTGTCCTGTATTCCCTCCTTTCATTCATGAAACTTTCTAAATATCGAGAAAGCGGTTTTATTATGGATGTCCCATATCTTTTTTTTCTATGGCTGTCCTATATTTTTGCAAAAAGTTAGTTAAAAATCTTTTTTAAAATAATCCTAAACCTATCTCATTTGAGAAATTTTGATAAACTAGCATTCCACAAATAACTCAATGAGCTTTTTGATCGAATCATGAATGCAGAAATTATCGCACTGTTAAAATGCCCTATTACTGGTAAAAGCCTAAAACTTTTGTCGGAAGTCGAAGTGGAAAGAGTTAATCAACTGATAAAATCAGGCGCATTTTTTAGAGGGGATGGCTTGCCGGTCAAAACCATATACGAAGGCTTATTAAAAGTAGAGTCAGAAGAAATCTATTACCCAATAAAGCAAAATATTTTCTGCTTGCTGTCTGATTTTGTGATCGTCAATGATTTTAATCTTGTGATTTTAGAGAGAGATTTACTGAACCAGAATATTAAGCAAGACATGCAAAAATTTTATGACCAGGTTGGTTGGCATGCTGCAGAAGAACATTTTCAAGACGCGAAAGATTCAGAAGATTTGCGTGTTTTTTCACAAGATTACATCAATCAATGCCATCAGCGCGTGAATAAATACCTACCACAAAAAGGTAAATATTTATTGGATGTAGCGTCTGGGCCGATTCAGTATCCTGTGTATCTCAGCTATTCGAGAAATTATGAATATCGTATTTGTGCAGATATTTCTATTACAGGGCTTTTGCGTGCACAAGAAAAATTGGGTAATAAAGGTATTTATTTGTTGTGTGACATTACTCAATTACCTTTGCAAAATAATAAGATTGATGCCATTGTTTCTTTGCATACACTTTATCATGTACCTCAAAAGCAACAAGAAAAGGCATTTGATGAATTATATCGTGTATTAAAACCAGGCGGTAAATCAATCATTGTTTATAGCTGGGGCAAGCATTCGGCTCTGATGAATATATTTCTATTACCCTTTAAGTTGGTGAAGCGTGCGATAGATAAGCTTCAAAACAAAGAGGCGGCTTTGTATTTTTATGCGCATCCTTATCGATGGTTTAAGAATCATTTAAATGCGCAATATGCAACAGAGCTTTATGTTTGGCGGAGCGTGAATGTACCTTTTCTGAAGATTTATATTCATCGATGGTTTTTAGGGAAAATTTTCTTAAAAGCTATCTATCAACTTGAAGAAAAATTTCCAAAATGGATGGGGCGCTGGGGAGCATATCCTCTTTTTGTGACACAGAAGAAGTAAAGATGATGTCTAGTAATGAACACATTTTTACTAAAGTTTTTGATTATGTCTTTGTAACACACTTACCAAGTTTCTATAAAATAAATTTATACAATCAGCTTGCTAAAACACACCGTGTATTTGTCATTTTTATTGGGCAAGCTTCTGTTTCAAGAACCAATGATTTCACCGAGCAAGAGAAAAATTTTGATTTTGTGATACTCAATACTGGCGCATTTGAAGGACGTTCTGTATTTAAAAGCCTAAGCATGCTTTGGCAATTATTAGCAAAGCTACATTATCAAAGAATCATTGTGGGTGGCTGGGATTTGCCGGAGTATTGGCTGATTGCCCTTTTAAAAACAAAGAGAAAAAATTATTTAGCATTAGAGTCAAGTATTTTTGAGAGCCATACAATAGGCAGTAAAGCACTAATCAAAAAGTTTTTTTTAAAACGCATGAACGGCGTTTTTTATTCTGGAATACCGCATCGACAACTATTGGAAAGTCTGAATTACCAAGGT
>JBDHYK010000366.1:0-2809 GCA_039811305.1 Niabella sp. | reverse complement strand
ACCAGGAGCAAAAAAGAACAAACAGTAATGTATTTGATGCAGAACCCGAGTTTGGGGCAGATCATATCCTCATTTCAAAGGAAATAGATGCAGACCTGAAAAAACAATTACAAAATGCAATACACCAGTTAACGGCCCGACAACGGGAAGCTATTTTTTTGAGGTTCTACGAAGGACTTTCCTACGACGAAGTGGCAGTTATTTTAGGGATTACCACTAAAGCAACTTATAAAGAGATGGCAAGAGCGTTGGCCCAACTAAAAGAACAAATAGCCCTTCCCGGCGCTGTGGTTTTCCTGCTTTTGAAAGGGGGTTAACACTTTTTCTGCTTTTTTTTTAAAAAAAAGTTAAAAACCGTGGGGTAAAATTCCAAAACCGCTGCTCTAACCCATAGCGGTTATGCCAAACAACAAAAGTTTTATATACGATAGTGTAGTGGATTTTGTCCGCGATCCTGTATTTCAGGAGTGGGTTATCTCTCCAGACGACAAGGAAGTTGCAAACTTTTGGGAGAGTTTTCTTGCCACCTATCCTGAAAAGCGTGAGGCGGCAAACCAGGCCAAAACTGTTTTGCAATCGCTGGTTTTTAAAGAGTCCTGGCCAGAAAGCGTAAAATTGGAACAAGCGCTTAACAAAGCCTTGGAAGAGATTGATAAAGATAGAAATACGAGTACTTCTTTAACCAATTCCCCTAAAAACCGCTATTCAGGCTGGATCGGCTGGGCAGCGGCTGCGGTGTTGTTGTTTTCTGTAATTGGCTGGTGGTTTTTTACCCACACAGAGCTTAGAACAGATCTCGTTACCAAAAATGCTGCCCCTGCTGTTGGCACAATTATGCCGGGAGGGAACAAGGCGATACTGACACTCGATGACGGGAGCAAGATACTTTTAGACTCTGTGGGAAAAGGTGCAATAACCACGGAAGGGAATGTAGAAGTTGTAAAAACAGGGGAGGGACATCTATTCTACAAAAATGACGGTAGCGTGGCCGAAGAGCGTTTCAATACTGTTTCCACCCCCAGAGGCGGCCAATACCAGTTGACACTTTCTGATGGGTCAAAAGTATGGCTAAATGCGGCGTCCTCTTTAAAATACCCTACGGTTTTTTTAGGCAACGAACGAAAAGTAGAGCTGACAGGCGAAGGGTATTTTGAAGTAGCTCCCAATGATCAACAACCTTTTCTTGTAAAGATTAATGATGTGCAGGTGAAGGTATTGGGTACTCATTTTAATATCAACGGGTATTCAGAGGAAGCCGCTACGGCAACTACAGTGGTTTCGGGTCAGGTGAAAGTAACGAGAAACGAAAATGAATTACTGCTGGGCCCGGGGCAGCAGGCCATTGCGTCTGTAGGTGTGGATGCTTTACAAAAGAGGAACAGGGTGGACACGGAAGCAGTAATAGCATGGAAAAATGGGCGGTTTGTATTTAATAGCGTCCACCTGGATGTCATTCTGCAACAGGTAGCCCGGTGGTACGATGTGGAAATTGTCTATGAGGGAAGGACAGACGAGACCTTTAGCGGTGCCCTGCCTCGATCGGAAAACGTAACAAAACTGTTGAACATTTTAGATGCAACCGGTAAGGTAGGCTTTAAAATCAACGGGAAACAAATTATTGTTAAAGCAAAAAAATAGCAACAAAAAAAACGGAAGCGCTGGCACGCCTCCGATGGATGAGTTGTTTAGAAAAAAAATTGACTACAATCTTTATTTACAAAAACTCAACAAATCAAATTTATGCATTTATCCGTTCTTAAAAGAGCCGGTACTTGTTTTTTATGGGAAAAAACTACCGGTTTGATGAGATCCAAAGTTTTTTTGAGCATGAAACTGACGATTCTTATTATGTTGATTGCCTGTATGCAGGCAGGTGCCGTGGGGTATGGGCAGGCCATTACCCTTTCTGGAAAAAATATGCCATTGAAAAAAGTCTTTACCGAGATAAAAAAGCAAAGCGGCTATTCGTTTTTCTACTCCGATAAAGATCTGGCAAAGGCCAACCGTGTCAATATCAACGTACAGAATACACCCCTGGTGCAGGTACTCAACCAGGTATTTACCAACCAGCCCCTGGTATTCAGCATTATTGAAAATACCGTGGTGGTAAAAGAAAAACTGGTACCAGTTGACCAAACACGAGTGACCAGACACCTTTTCCAGCTAAAGCAAATCCTAAAGTGGAAAAACTACCTGCTATCATGCCACAAAAATCTACCAAAGATTTTCGCTGAAAGTCCATATGGTGTCTTAAAATCGAAGCAGGGACTACTGAAAAAGACCCTAGCAAGAATTGTAGGCCTAGTACTTCTATCATTATCGTGAGTCTTGGCTCTGCAAAAAATCCTGCTAAAAGCGGTGCTATAAGAAGAAGAAAAATATAGATAACTGCGTTGACTATAAGCAATACTCCAAAAGCGTGTTCTACTGTTTCCTTATCTAAGTTTCGCTTTTGAACTAATACAGATCCTATCCCCATCTCATTAAGCAGAGAAAACAAACTAATTGAGATCATTGCCATTGCCATAAGACCGTAGTCTTCAGGCGTCAAGAGTCGTATTACAAGAATAGTTACGATCCACGTAATTAACTGTGCGGAAAAACGAGTTATCACCAACCAGCTTAATGATGATACAACTTTTTTACCTATCACCATAAAAACACCCATAAATTAAAATAATGAAGCTTAAGGCCACAACCCCAAGTTAACTAACTTTTTTCGCAAACCAGGTAATGGATAGCCCAGTTGGTAGGCTCTTTGCGCATATCCCTTAGATAAATCATATTTCTTTAGATCAAAATAGAGAAG
>JBDHYK010000365.1:0-2853 GCA_039811305.1 Niabella sp. | reverse complement strand
GCCAAAGAAAATAAGCTGGGCATCCGCGCCAGCGATACCCATACCGTAATGTTTACCGATGTAAAAGTACCCAAGGAAAACAGAATTGGAGCCGATGGTTTTGGATTCACTTTTGCCATGAAAACCCTGGAGGGCGGCCGTATTGGAATTGCTTCTCAGGCGCTGGGTATTGCTGCAGGGGCGCTGGATTTGGCAACTTCCTATGCCAAAACCCGCAAGGCTTTTGGCACCGAAATCATTAACCATCAGGCCATTGGCTTTAAACTGGCCGATATGGCGCTTAAAATTGAAGCATCGCGCTTGCTATGTCTTAAAGCTGCCTGGCTAAAAGACAGTCATCAGCCTTACGGCCTGGCATCCTCTATGGCCAAGCTGCACGCCAGCGAAACAGCGATGTGGGTGGCCAACGAAGCGGTTCAGATACACGGAGGCTATGGCTATGTGAAAGAATTTCATGTAGAGCGAATGCTGCGCGATGCAAAAATAACCCAGATATACGAAGGTACCAGCGAGGTGCAACGAATTGTTATCAGCAGAAGTATTCAGAAGAGCCCATAACAGAACAGTTTTTTAAAAATAACACATTCCCCGTATTGCCTTATCTTTGCGCCTCAAAAAAATTGAATAAATAATGAATTTTGACCGTAATACCATTATTGGTTTTGCATTATTGGCGGTACTTTTTTTCTTTTATTTTTATTATAATAGCCAGCAACAGGCTGTTTATCAAAAAGAACAGGCAAGAAAAGACTCAATTGCGAACGCGTTAAAGCCCAAATTCGACACCACTAATGTGCGGCAGGATTCAGTAAAGATTGATTCTCAGGCACATACAGTACAAACGGGTATGTTTCAACTGGCAGGTAAGGCCACGGAACAATTGGTGTATGCCGAAAATCAACTCTTTAAAATAGCCTTTACCAATAAAGGCGGCTATCCCAAATCGGTGGAACTGAAGAAGTTTACCAGTTCCGTAGATGGCAAGCCTGTGATTTTGGCAGGTTCCGATTTTAATAAAATTAGCTACCGAATTAATACCGTTGCCAACCAAAGCGCAGAAACATCCGATCTGCTCTTCAGTGATGGGAGAGTTGAGAATGGGCCTTCGGGGTCGCAAATTGTTACTTTTCAGTTACGGGGTGCCGATCAGGATTCAACCCGAACCAGCATTACTCACCAATATATTATTTATCCCGATCAGTACGATATTGATTTTAATGTACAGATGGCACGCCCCGATCAATTACTAACCGGTAGCACCCTGAATCTAAGCTGGCAATACGAAGCACACCGCCAGGAGAAAGATATTGCTTTTGAAAAAAACAATACCCAAATTGGGTTTATGGAAGATCATGATTTTGATTATTACACCATTGGGCGTAAAGATCACGTGAATTTTAAAAAAGATGTGCAATGGATTGGGGTAAGGCAACGTTTTTTTAATGCTTTTTTAGAGGCAAAAAATAATTTTTCGGGAGGTACTCTCAACTGGACACTCCCCTCCGACACTTCGGGTGCCATTGTGCAAACTACCGCCAACATGCAGCTAAAAGTGAATACCACAAACGCTGCCACCATACCCTTTAATATTTACTATGGCCCCTCCGATTACAATATTCTGAAAAGGTACGACAACGGGTACAGTAAGCTGGTGAATCTGGGACAAGGAATGTACGCTTTTGTACGGCCGATTAACCAGTATATTATGATACCGGTTTTTAACTTTTTCAAGGGCTTGAATTTGCAATATGGCGTTATTATTTTGATTTTAACATTGATAATCAGGGTGTTAATTTCGCCACTTACATACAAAAGCTACCTCAGTGGTGCCAAAATGAAAGCATTAAGGCCTGAAATTGCCAAACTAAAAGAAAAATTTGGCAACGACCAGCAGGCAATGAGCATGGAGCAGATGAAACTGTTTCGCGAGGCAGGGGTAAACCCACTGGGTGGATGCGTACCGGCTTTGTTGCAAATACCGATCTTCTTCGCACTGTATAGCTTTTTCAATGCCAGCGTAGATTTAAGGGGCGTAGAATTCCTATGGGCCAATGACCTTTCTGCTTTTGACGACCCCATAAAATTTGGGTTTAGCATACCACTTTTGGGTAGCCACCTCAGTATTTTTAATATTTTGGCTTGTTGCACCAGTTTGTTAATTAGCGTATATGGATTAAGCATGTCCGCTGACCAGTCGAACCCGATGATGAAGTACATGCCGTACATTTTTCCGGTGTTCATGCTATTTTTCTTTAATAATATGCCTTCGGCGCTAACCTGGTATTATACAGTTTCTAACGTGGTTACACTGGGATTGCAGTTTGTAATTCAAAATTATGTGATTGACCATGATAAGATTTTGGCCAAAATTCAGGATAACCGAAAAAAGCCTAAAACAAAATCCAAATGGCAGGAGCGATTAGAACAGATGCAGGAGCAGCAAAAACAAGTGCAGGAAAAGCAAAAGAATCTTAGAAAGAAATAATAGAAATAATAAAAATCCGGATAAAAAATGCGTCGGATTTTTTTTTAAGCAAACTAATTGCTAATTTGAGCCGTCTTTACAACATCATGGAGCAATTGAAAATGAACAAAATAACTTTAAATATCCTATTAGTTTTTGTTTTTGGGTTATCGGTTTTTAGCGCTCACTCTCAAAAAAAACTTACAGAAGCCACCATTTATTACGATATTGTAATCAACACCAACAATGCTACCCCAAAAGCAGCAGATATGTTGGATGGCGCCACCAATATTGTTTATCTGAAAGGAAATTCAAGCCGGTCGGACATGATTAGTTCTCTGGGTACCCAGTCTACCATTATTGACGGGAAAACAAATTCTGCCACCATT
>JBDHYK010000364.1:0-2879 GCA_039811305.1 Niabella sp. | reverse complement strand
GGGGCTCCAGGTACCTGTCTTTCTGGTACACCCGCATATTTCCACCGGATATTTCGTCAATCAAAATCACATTTCCCTGAACATCTCTTCCAAATTCCAGCTTGA
This sequence comes from Niabella sp., assembly GCA_039811305.1. Lineage (GTDB taxonomy): Bacteria > Bacteroidota > Bacteroidia > Chitinophagales > Chitinophagaceae > Niabella. The sequence goes on along the minus strand of JBDHYK010000364.1, from coordinate 2,774 downwards.
TATCATACAAGTCTAAACCTTTAGATGCCAGTTCGTCCTTTACGATTGTACAAATTCGGATGGTCATTTCCTTAATTTGAGCGTATTCATCGTAGGTAAGCAGCTTTAACAAGGCTAATGCATCCGGAGAAATGGGCGGGTCGCCGCGCTCGTCGTCCTTAATGGTGATTTCGACAAAATTGTCCAAAGCTTGTGCTTCCTTGCAGTAGGCTCCGTATCTCCTATAAAAACTACCTACTGCACGAAAACGACAAATCACTTCCAGCCCCCTGCCAAACACAGTAGCTTTTTTTACAAGCATCGTGGCGTTGTCAATATTTGAACTAATAAAATGGGTAGGAATCCCACGGCTGTTTAACAGGGTGTAAAAGTAGGTTGTCATTTTCAACCCCGACTTTCCGGCACCCTCAATGGACAGCCCCACCGTATTGGCTCCCGGGTCAAAAACACCATCCGTGCCGGTAACATCGTCTTTAAATTGCAGTAAGTACTCATTTTCTTTGTCTGTTGAATATACATTCTTGGTTTTGCCGGAATAGATCAGATTCACGAGGGTTATTTGTTTACTGTTAGAAAATTTGAATGCCCGCAAAAATAAAATGATTCATAGAATTTGAAGGAAATAAATTTAGAAACGAGATAACCGAATAATAACTCATTGATTTTTAAACGAATGTGAGTAGCTTTGGTGGTGCCGAAGCATAATTTTCGCGTCAGTAAAAAATGGCATGAAAAAAATAGGCGGTGCAAGATGGGGCAGGGGTACTGTATTCGGTGCCTACACAGTTTGGATGGGGGTAGAAATAAAAAAAGCATCGTGTTTTGTTTTAGGCTCGGTTTCCCGTGCTTTCACTTACTAACCCGATGCTTTTTTAATAGCTTCAGCATTGTCACTGTAGGGTGAACATTATTTCCATTCATTTTATATTGCTACAAAATTGCAGGTAGCTCTATCCACAGAACAATTGGCAAGGCTTCCGCATTATTGCTTCCACTTTCCCGTGTTTTAGCGTTTCTTGTCCGGGGCGCTCCTTGCATTGCTGCAGTTTTGCAATCCTGGCCTTGAGTGGCTCAACCTTCGGTTGGGTGTCGGCATTGTAGCTTCAACTCTGCCGTGGAGATTGGCTGTTACTTCTCGCACTCCCCATCCACATTGCTGTAAAAGGGTGGTTTTGAAGATATAACGGACAACCGCCTGTCAAAGAATCTGCTAAGGTGCAAAGTTCGAATCCATTTTTTTAACTTCTTGCGAAACTAAATAGGTCTCTCCCTATTGCACCTTAAAGATACGGTTTGAAACCATGCTTTTCCAAATATCTAACTGCTTTTAAATACACCAGTTATATACAAAGTTATGAACATGAAAGAGCCTGTTTTGCACATGAATTAACAAAAAACAGCGTCTTATTCACAACAAACAGGTAGTTATGAAAAAATGAGCTTCATTCGGAGTGTTTGTAGCCATCCTTAAAACTTTGGTTAAGGCCAGATGCTTGCAATTTCATGCTAAAAGTACCGCGGAAGCAGCAAATATTTTGCATCTATACCGACGATATCCTTTTTTAGAGGAAATAGGAGAGGGAGCAGAAGTTCTATTTTCTAAACAACGATCTGGCGGAGGAAGTAGCAGAAAAAGTTGGAAAAAATTGATGCCTAATCGAATGCGGTTTGCTTTTTTTTACTACTTTAGGCGGATGGTAACTATACGCCTGCGAATATGAAATGGGAACTAAATTTTTTTATGCAGTTTCCTACCTGCCGCAATGGTTTTTTTTACGCAATTCCTTGTCTGCCAGCAAAGCAGGCATGCTGCAACTGAAAGCAATAAAAAATATACAAATGAAAAAAATTAAACTTCTAATGATCTTATTGTCTGTTGGCACCTTTGCGGTTCATGCTCAGGTTCCTGAAAAATTTATTGATCCTGCCAATATGGATTTGACAGTGAAGCCCGGCGATGATTTTTACGAATACGCCAGTGGCACCTGGGTAAAAAACAATCCTGTGCCGGCAAAAGAAACCCGCTGGGGAAGTTTTAATGTGCTCAGAGATTTTAATATCAATGCTGTGAAATCTATTTTACAGAAAGCTGCGGCGGATAAAAAAGCGGCGCCGGGCTCGGTAGAAAAAAGAGTAGGGGATTTTTATACAGCGGGTATGGATACGCTGGCCATTGAAAAATTGGGTTATACCCCTATAAAACCCGATCTGGCTCGGATTAAGGCATTAAAAAATGCAACACAGATTTTAAATGAAATCAGTTATTTGAGAAGCCAGGGGATTGCCTCGCCGCTATTTGGATTTTTTGTGGGACAGGATCGTATGAATGTTGAAAAGATGATCCCCCAGCTCAGCCAGGGCGGTACCACACTGCCCGACCGGGATTATTATCTGAAGGACGACCCGCGCAGCAAAGAAATACGGAATGCTTATTCAAAATATATTGCTCGCTTGTTCCAACTTACAGGGAGCAACGCATTGCAGGCAGAAAAAAATGCTCAAACCGTTTTCAATATCGAAAAACAACTGGCTCAGGCACAGCTTAGCCGCGTAGAAATGCGGGATCCTTACCGCACCTATAACAAATTTGCCGTTGCAGATTTTTCGAAAACTACACCCGGCCTCAACTGGAGCCAGATATTAACCCAACTGAGAATTAAAGGTGAAGACACCCTTCTTGTTAACAATCCTGCTTTTTTTAAAACAGTAGCCGGCCTCATTCATACGATACCTGTAAATGATGGGAAAACTTATATCCAATTGAGCATATTGAA
>JBDHYK010000363.1:0-2881 GCA_039811305.1 Niabella sp. | reverse complement strand
TTCGGCAAACATTTTTAACAGGCCCTCCTCCTGAATCACTTCCTTTCGGGCGGTATTGATTAATGTTGCATTTTTAGGCATTCGTTGCAGCAGTTCGTAAGTAATACATTCTTTTGTTTGAGCTTTATAAGGCATATGTAATGAAACATACTGGCATTTGCCAAATAAATCTTCGGGGCTTAGTGCACGTTTTACCCCTTCCGCGTCCAAATACGCATCCTCTTTTGTGGGGGCATAAGCATACACATCCATTCCAAGGCCTTTAGCGGCTTTGGCTAAGTATTTAGCCGTATTTCCTAAAGCATACAATCCGAGGGTTTTACCGCGCAGTTCGGTACCCAGGCTACCCGAAAAATAATTCCGTGCAGCATACAACATCAGGCCAATGGCCAACTCGCCCACGGCATTCGAGTTTTGCCCCGGAGTATTCATAACCACAATGTTCTTTGCCGATGCAGCTTCAATATCCACATTATCGTACCCGGCACCGGCTCTTACCACTACTTCCAGGTTTTGGCTTGCGCCTATCACATCCTTATCAATCTTGTCGCTGCGGATGATAACTGCATTGACATCTTTTATAGCTCTTAACAACTGCTCCTTTTCAGTATAGTTTTCCAATAAAACGGTTTCATAACCAGCATCCGCAACAATTTTTCTAATTCCTTCCACAGCAGTTTTTGCAAAAGGCTTTTCGGTGGCAATCAATACTTTTTTCATTTGTATAATTTTATTGTTAGTTATTTAAGTTCGATTATTGACCCCCATTTTCAATGGAAGAACAGTAGAACCCGCGGCAGCTCTGTTGGTACAAAATCTATCAGTTCGTTGGTTTCCACAATAAAGCAGCTCCGATGGTAATAAGAACATGTTGTTCGGAATTCTATTTATTCGCATCGTTTGTACATGTTTTAGACTCATTCTTATCGTCATCTTAAAATTTGGATCTCATTGAATAGTAAGTTTTCCCCTCTGATCAATGATCTTAAAAAGCACTTCTTTTAGCTCGCCAAAAACCTGGTTATCTGGGCTAATTTGAATTTCATATTTTTCATTTTTAAAAAACAGAATACAGGTGGTTTCTGTCAAATAAATAGAGATCTCTTTTATTTCTCCAGATTTTTCAAATTCGCTTGCTTCAAAGTAAAAATAGTCCTCTTCGTATTCGTCTTCCCCATAGGTTCTTGCAAGCATCACATACCGACCGATTGAGTTCATTATCTCATCAACGGTCATTTTAGAATCAAAACTGTTCTCATCGGCTTTCTCTGAAAAAGTTACGGAACAGCCGAATTCTTCATCACTGATCGCTATTTCCTTACATACAAAATTCATTCTTTTCTTTTTTTATCGTTCTTTTGGTTCTGTTTTTTACACTTGCTTATGCCCAGCTTTTGAAATTTTTACCGTTATGGCCTCTTTTGCATGGAGCTCTGTTGCGTCCGATTTTGTTGGGCGAAGTAATAATTCTGTTCGTTTCCTTTACTACACATTAGCGATGAAATTTAAATAGATATTCAACACCTGCTCCCCAGTAACTGCTTCTATAGCTTCCATTTGTTTTATCGGGAAAAAGATTGGTAAACCCCTTACGGTATTGAATCTGAAAAACCAATCCCTTTGGCAGAAGATATCCGGCATAGCAACCTGCTCCAATTTCTAATCGCCTGAGGTGAACCCCCGTTTCCGGGCTGGCTGCCACTCCATCAAAATATACTTGGGTAATTTTTTCAACCTTTACTGCACCTCCCTCTGTATGAGTGGTGTGAAGTGTTTCCTTCCTTTTACCTTTACAACCGAGCCCCATTACCGGTCCGGCGCCAAACCGAAATCCTTTGTTCGCATCATTTTGATAGTAAATGGTTACAGGCAATTCTACATAATTCAATTGGGTAGTAAAATAAGAAGTAGCAGTTATTTGTTGACTGTTTTCGTCTTGAAAGTGGTGGAGCCGATACTTTCCTCCTTTAGCGCTATATTCCAGTCCGGTTTTTACTAAATAGTGCTTGCCCAAATGTGTGGCTACAGCCATACCTGCCTGATAACCGGCAACCGAACCCTTGTCGCACCCAATGGTACAATTAGTGCGGCTGCTTTTTTCTCGTAAAGAGCTTAAAACGAAAGCACCTGAAAGCGAAAAGGTAACCTGGGCAAATCCGTTATGAGAAACCAAAACACAAAATATGAAGACAATCACTCGTTTCATCACCTCGTTTTTTCATCGTAGTGTGATGTAAAGTTACACATCATTCAGCATCCAAAAAATTAGTTGGTTCTGTTTTTTTCCCGGGCATGAACCCCCGGCGGTACACTGTGTAGTAACGTATTGGGTTGTAACGACCAACGATCTTATCTTTACAGTTAGAAACGGAGCATGACAGTTTTTTCGGGCAAAAAATTGGGGTTGGGTTAGAATTTATTTCTTCCTGTTAGCAGGCAGCTTTTTCTTTAGAAACAGAATAAAATGTACTGATGAAAAAAATTGGTTTTTTAAGCGCTTTTCTCTTCATTCTTGTTTTTGCGTGCAAAAAGGAAACCGCTTTGCCCCCCACTCCGCAACCCATGACTAAGGATACCGTGGTGGGAACTGTAAGTTCTTACGTGGGCAGAGTACCCGAACTGTTTATCAACACATTGGGTAATACGATTGTAAATGAGCCCAAAAAGCCTGCAACACTTACGGTGCTTGTGACCGATACCATTACCCTTAAAGCCCAAATAGGTATAGAGCTTCGGGGATCTTCTTCGCTGTACTTTGACCAAAAATCCTATGGTTTTGAGTTTAGGAACTCTGCGGGCGAAGGTATAGACACTACCATTTTAGACCTGCCCAAAGAAGAAGATTTCATCCTTTATGGCCCCGCAAATGACAAAAGTTTGC
>JBDHYK010000362.1:0-2900 GCA_039811305.1 Niabella sp. | reverse complement strand
CGAAGGCAGGAAAAAAAGGAGGGGTACCCCCCCGAATTTGAAACAATAAATTTAAGCTCGTAATCCTTTGCCACAAAGGGTCACAGCCATTTTAACCCGATTTTAGTCGGACAACAATGATTTTCAAAGCAGAGTTAATTTCCCTGAATCAGGCTTAGGGGAGGGTATTATGCTCCTGAACCAAATGTTCACCTGTTTGATAAACCATGAGCAATTCTCTGCAAATTGGCAGATTCAAATAACATTCTTTTTGTAACACCTTTGTTATCGAAAAAATATATTCGTCAAAGCTGCATTTTTATAAGGTTCATCAGTCATTGAAAACTCAAAAATATTCTTTGGATTGGTGTAGGGTTGGCTTCTGGAGGCAAGGCTGTTGTAGGCTATCGGTGCTGCTCCTGTTGAATGGTTTTAGTAGGTTCTTTGCACCCGGAGAACGCTTTTCTGGATTAAGACTAAAACTCTGCGATATACAGGCGTTTAAAGAAACCTGATCTTTGAAGAGGAATTGTAAACTCTTAGCATCTAAGAGTTTACAATCTTGTCGGGATGACTGGATTCGAACCAGCGACCTCTTCGTCCCGAACGAAGCACGCTACCGGGCTGCGCTACATCCCGAAAAGGATGACAAAATTATGGGTTTTAAAAATATATTTTTTCCCTTTTAAAAAAACGACCCGAAATACCGGGTTTAAGGTATTGTCCTTTACTAATAAAATGCCATATTTACATTTTCAAACAGCCCTTTGGTTTTTGAGCTTAAACTCTTTAATTAAAACAGTATGTGCAGTTCCCGAATCGGTTGCCGGATGGGTATTCTGGTAGTGCTTTTATTTTGTAATCTTTCCTATGCCAGTGTTAAACAAGATCCTTTAGATAGTTTGAAAGTTCGGGTAGAGAAACTCGCTACAAAAGATTTTGATGCAGCGATCCTTCTTGCAGATAAAGGAATTTCGAGTAGTAAAAGCGAAGGCGATAAAGCAATGTTTTATCGTTTTAAGGGGATGGCTTATTATTTTAAAGGAGAATTTGAAAAGGCTTCGGTTTTGTATAGCCAGGCAATCCGGATTTTTGAGAAAACAGGCAATTCGAAAGAACTGGGCCTCAGTTTAATTCAGCAGGCAAAACTTTATAGAAAAACCCAGATGCTGACAGAAGCAGAAAAAACCTATTCCCAGGCTTCGGAAATTTTCACAAAACTTCGGGACACCTCTAATATGGCCACTGTATTGAACGAAAGTGGCGTGGTATATGAATATCGAAAAGATTTTGAAAAAGCGGTGCAGCTTTACCGGCAGGCCTATGAATTGAAAAGCATACAAAAAGATACCATTGGCATGGCGTATTCTTTGGGATTTATTGCAGGGGTCAATAAACAACAAAATGATTTGGTGCTGGCCGAAAAAAATCTGATGGAATCGCTACACCTGTTTGAGGTAAAAAAAGACTCTTTTGCAGTGGCTATTGCCCTCACCAACCTGGCCGAGATTAGCATGGCAGCGGGTGCAGACAGTAAAGCGAAAGATTTTTTACAACGAAGCACGGCGTATGCTCTGCATGTAGGCTTTAAAGACCTGATAGCCAATAATTATCAACAGTTGGCTACGCTGTACCAAAAAGAAGGAAAAACCGATAGCGCTCTGAATACTTATCAAAACTATATCGCCCTCAACGATAGTTTGTATAATGCTACCATGCAAAAAACCGTTTTGGAGCTGAACACCCAATACGAAACAGCAAAAAAAGATCAGGAGATTTCGGAAAAAAAGGCAAGCCTGCGGGTTAAAAATACTCTTTTAGGAGCGAGTGTGGCTGCGTTGCTATTACTGGGATTTTTGTTTTATATGCTGCAACGGTCTGCGCGGCTCAAGCACCAAATTGTTTTGCAGAAAACGGTTATTGAACACCAGGATCAGGCTACCAAGGCCATCATTAAGGCTGAGGATGACGAGCGCAAGCGCATGTCGGCTACCCTGCACGATGGGTTAGGACAATTATTAAGTACAGCTAAAATGAATTTACAAACCTTAGAACCCCTGGTTGAGGAAAAGGAACCTTTTGTGAAATCTTATAATAATACGATTGGATTGATAGATGAGTCCATCAAAGAAATGAGGAGTGTGTCGCACCAGATCATGCCGGATTCGGTAATTCGAACGGGGTTGGGTAATGCGCTGAGGGAACTAATAGAAAGAATAGAAAGTCCTTCGCTCGAGATCAATCTAAACGTAGAAGGTTTAACCGAACAATATGATCAAAGTTTGCAAATTGCGCTGTATCGTATTTTTCAGGAAAGTATTAATAATGTGATAAAACATGCAAAGGCAAATAAACTATACATATCTTTAATTCAAAATTCTGCCGAAATTGATGTAACGATCGAAGACGATGGAATTGGCTTCAACGTGGACGAAGTATCTCATAAGGCAGGGATCGGGTTGCAGAATATTAAAACCCGCATTGCTTTTTTAAAAGGATCTATTGACATTAGCAGCGAAAAAGGGAAAGGTACACTTATTGCATTTCATATACCTGTACAATCAAAAACATGAGTTTGATTAAAATAGCGATAGTAGATGACCATCAAATTGTCATTGACGGGCTTCAGTTACTTTTAGAATCGGCGCCACAGGTGCAAGTGGTTTCGGTTGCCACCAATGGGTTTGAGTTGTTAGAGCAATTGCAAAAAAAAATAATAGATCCGGATATATTGATATTAGATCTTATGATGCCGGTAATCAGTGGGTATGAATTTTCTCTGATTATGAAAAAAGAATTTCCCCATGTCAAGGTTATGATTCTTTCTATGAACCTGGACGGCAAGGTGGTAGGTGAATTAATAGAAAATGCGGCTATCGAAGGATTTTTATCTAAATCAATTAGCAAAAAAGAACTGATAG
>JBDHYK010000361.1:0-2946 GCA_039811305.1 Niabella sp. | reverse complement strand
AACAATCAACCGAATATACACCCTTACTGATCTTTTGATTTTCAAATTTTTAACGATGGTTTATATTTAATTGTCGCGGGCGTCATGCCGACTGCAAGGAGGTATCTCCTGAATATTGGGGCAGATTCCTCACTTCGTTCGGATGACGATCTGTTTTTTGTAGTTTTTTACGTTGACAACAAAAATACGCTACGGGTATTCCCAGACGCTGAAAAGTTAGGTTTTTGCCTCTGCCGCCGGCGGGCAGCGTAACTGCAGCGGCGCTGCTTTCGCTTCTGCCTTCGTTCCTCAGGCTGCCGCGCTTCACGCGGCACCAAACCGAAAGAGGCGCCTAAACTGGTGAAAAATTAATAAAGATGATTTTTGTGATACTCAACCCTACTGGATGTCGTGTGGGGGCCTCGTCGTTCCGACCGCAGGGAGGAATCTCCCACCTACCATGGAGATTTCTCATTCCGCAGGGTAAATGGCTCCAGCGACATGCGGATTCTGGCGCAAGCCCTTATTCAAAGATGATTTGCCAAGCAGACCGCTGATAGTAATTCCCGCCGGAAATAGCTTGCGATAATTTCCGGCTGCCCTTTTTTGCTCAACTTTTTTGGGCAAACAAAAAAGTGGAAAAAGAGGGTTGCCGCAGGGAGGAATCTCCACCTATCAGGGAGATTTCTCATTTCGCTTCGCTTCATTCGAAATGACTATAAATTGGATATTCGTTTTGTGCAACAATTTGGAATGCAGCCGTTTCAGTCGAAAATTTTGCCAGCATTTAAAATATTATTAGGGTCAAATACTTTTTTAATGGCTTTCATTAGTTCTATTTGCTTTTGAGAAAAAACAATATCTAAAAACGATTTTTGTATCAATCCTACTCCATGTTCGGCAGTAATGGTTCCTCCAAGATTTTTAACCAACAAAAACAGCTCCCGGAGGATCTTATTCATTTCAGGGTTTTGATAGCTATTGGTAATTCCTTCTTTTTTAATGCGCACATGCAGGTTTCCATCCCCGGCATGACCGTAGCAGGCCGACTGAAAATGGTGCTGCCTGCCTAATTCTTTCACGGCTTGTACAAGTTGACCCAGCCGGGCACGGGGTACAACAATATCTTCTTCAATCGTATAACCAGCAGCCTTTACCCTCTCAGCCATTCGGCGACGTAGCTTCCAGAGCTCTTCTTTCTGGCTGGCAGTTTCGGCAACCAACAGGTCTTTGGCGCTATAAAATTCTACCAGGGATGCTATTTTTTCAAGGTCTTGCATCAACCATTCTGAGTTAGCTCCATCCACTTCAATAAGCAAATGTGCTGCGATGCCCTCAGGTAGCGAAACGATGGCACTGTCTGCACCAGCGGCTGCTATTTTCAAGGCGTCGGCCTCCATCAGTTCCAAACCACTGGGGGTAATCCCTGCTTTAAAAATAGCCGTAACGGACTCACAGGCTTTTTCGATAGAGGGAAACGGAGCCAGTAATAACAAATCAAAAGCGGGTAATGGGATGAGTCTTAGTACGATTTTCGTTATGATTCCAAGAGTGCCCTCGCTACCTACCAAAAGCTGTGTAAGATTGTAACCCGTTACGTTTTTTAAAGTATTGGCACCTGTCCAAATAATTTCTCCCGTTGGAAGCACCACTTCAAGGTTCAGTACATAATCTTTTACCACCCCGTACTTTACAGCTTTTGGGCCGCCGCTGTTCTCTGCAATATTGCCGCCAATAAAACAAGTACCTTTACTGGCCGGATCGGGAGGATAAAACAGTCCTTTTTCTCTTACGGCGTTTTGAAGCACTTCGGTGATCACCCCCGGCTCTGTAGTAACCTGAAAGTTTCTCTCATCAATTTCCAAAATACGATTCATTCTGTCTGTTGCCAGCACCAAACCACCCAGGTGGGACAAAGCACCGCCACTCACACCCGTTCCACCTCCCCGCGGTGTTACGGGTATCCGGTGTTGATTGCATAGCGTGAGGATTTGGCTGGTTTCTTTTGCAGTGCGGGGTTTTACTACTACCTGCGGAAGATAATGTAGCTGCTCAGTTTCATCGTGGGCATAGGGTTCCAACTGCTCAGTGGCTGTATAAACATTGACTTTGCCAACAATTTCCCTAAATTCCTGTATGTGGGCCGCTATAATTTCCACGGTGTAAAAAAAACTAAGTTAGTACCTTATTCCTTAAATTTTTGCATTTTTTTGGCAAGGCATTTTTACTCATCCTCTCAAACTCAATATTAGTAAGGCTTTTAGAGGAAAATATTTTTATCCAACTTTTACATTTTTGTTCCTGTTTGGTTCCGGCTTGTCCGGCTTAGGGATTATTAGTTTTGCAGGCCCGTCCAGCACAAAATTTCAAGCGCCTGTTCAAAATACCTGTTCGCCGCCTTCAATTTTCAATGCATCCCCACTCACATCAGCCCAGGGCCATCGCGCGAAAGAAATCAGGGTTTTTAGAACCGTTTTTATGGCCCGGCTACCGCACCCTGTAAAGCTGTAAATTAATTTTGATACCTTTGCCACCTCAAAACATGAAGGAACAGAAAAAAATAGAATTACTGGCGCCTGCCGGTTCGTTTGATAGTATGCAGGCTGCAATACAGGCGGGGGCAGATGCCATTTACTTTGGCGTAGAACAATTGAATATGCGCACGGTATCCTCGAAATCTTTTACGATTGAAGATATTGCCGAAGTTGCCAGCCGTTGTAAGGCAGCGGGGGTACAGGCCTATATCACACTCAATACCGTAATGTACGATCACGACAGGCAACTACTGCAAACCATTTTGAAAGAAGTGAAACAAACAGGTATTGATGCGGTGATTGCAGCCGATTTTGCGGTAATTGAGGCTTGTATCAGCATGGGAATACCGCTGCATGTGTCCACACAGGCCAATATCAGTAATATTGATGCAGTAAGGTTTTATGCCCGTTTTTCCGATGTGGTGGTATTGGC
>JBDHYK010000360.1:0-2976 GCA_039811305.1 Niabella sp. | reverse complement strand
TTCCCTGCTAAGTCCTCGCAGAAATTCAGCATATTCAAATTATTGGGAGAACCATAAATCAATATTCTTTTTACCTGAACCGTAGCATGGAGGCTTAAAGCATAAATCCAGTTCTCCACCTTACCAGCAATACCCCCCTGGTACCTGTTGAACACCATTTTGTCCACACTGATTAATAAGTTTCCCTTGCTGTCAAAGGCAAGCCCTTCTGCCAAATAAGACGAAAATTCAGGGAAATTGGATGGAAGAGCTGTGTAGTATTTTGGATTGTATTGGGTTGGGGTATTATCCGCGTCGGTGAGCTGCCAGAGTTTCGTAAGCCTTACTGTAGCACCTGCCGGTGCTAACTGTTTGGTGGGCGCATAATAAATGTATTGATACCCATTAATTTGGTCTAGCACCAAGGCAAAGAGATTATTGAACCTATCAAAGGCCAGGTCGGTAACCAGTGTTGAGGCTAAATCTGTTCCTAGAAGAAAAGAAGACTGGGAAAAATCGGAAGCACCACCGGAGTTATTCGATTGAAAAGTAGCTGCATAATTATTCCCGTCAATTACAGAATTGCCCACCGCCCAACCCCGGCCGTTATTATCAATCGCCATCCCCTCTACCCTTGTATCATTAAAGATGGTACCCCCTAAGTTCCAGTTGGTTTTTGCCACTATGGCGTTGAAATTGCTGCTTGTGTTGTAAGAAAGGATATTGAAATTGTCGGTACTGACGGGTTGTGCGTCGTACAAAAAATTATCCTTATTACTACCAATGTATTTGATCGCTTTTCCGGTTAAGGAATGATTCACTAAATTAGCGTTACCACTTTCCGAATTGAGGCTAATGAGCTGCAACCCGACGGGGCCTCCGGGTAGCTGCACCGGACCGCCTATCTGCAAGCCATCATAATACCCAAAAATATTGTCCTGGGCAGGCAACAGAATATTACAAATCATAAAAAGCAATAATAACTGGCTTTTTTTCGTTGTCATTCGGCATTATGTTTTAATATAATAAGATGCGCTTTTTTAAAATTGTTTTTGAAGGTCGTATATACACCGCCCTCCAGTTCGAAGCAGTAAGCAAATGTAGTTTAAAACTAACAGCATTTTTCAAATCTGGAACATACAATCTCAAATGCCTTTATCTTTGCCAGATTGGAGAATCGGGTGTATTACAGCAGGTTGCGTGAACAAAAATCAGATTTTGTATTGAACTTCTCTAAAAACTCTATTTTTTACGATAAAGTTCGCACAAAAAAGATGGTAGAATAAGATTGGATCCGCAGATTTCTGCCGTTTTATTAGGGTATTATCGAACCGCAAGTGGCAACAGGGAGTAAAAACGTTATTTTATGAAAGAAGCCGTTTTTTTATGAACGTAGTTCGGAAAGCAGTAAGGAGGGTCAACCCTTTGTAAGCATAGGTACAACCCTTTTCAACCCGATTCAGATTTTTGTTAATTGAACAAGAACATGCAAAAAATAAGTCTTGACAGCCTAAATGCAACGTCAAAAGGAACCTTGATGGAGCAACTGGGCATCGTTTATACCGAAATTGGGGCAGATTACCTTTGTGGTACCATGCCGGTGGATCACCGCACCATTCAGCCAACCGGTTTATTACATGGTGGCGCTTCGGTAGCATTTGCCGAAACATTGGGCAGCTTAGGCTCGGTGGTGATTACCGAAAACAAGCCAACGATTGTAGGAATTGAAATTAATGCAAACCACGTTCGAAAAGTAAAAGAAGGATTTGTACACGGCAGGGCTACCTTAGTGTCCAGAACTCGCAAATTGCATGTATGGGACGTAAGAATACAGGATGATGCCGGCGAGCTTGTCTGCATTTCACGGTTAACCATCATGGTAATAGAGCCAAAAACAGATAAATAACCATGGGGAGGCATTGGGTTACACTAAAAGAGGTACAGCAAGGGTTACTGGGTACTACAACGGCGTTTGTTTCGTTTCGTAGTCCCGGTGCAGCGGTGCCTCAAACCTTCATCAATCCCGAAGGAGTTGCTACGATAAGGGATTTACATTCGGGTTTTACGGAGCTGCCGGGATTTGTGTTCGCTCCGTTCCGAAAAAACCAACCTGCCTTATATATGGATGGAAGAATCCATCTGACGGGAACCGAATTTCCTGAGCCCGACCTCGGTGATCATTTTGTGCAGGCAGCCATTCCGGAGCTTAGCCTTCAAACGGAAGAAAAAGCCAGCTATACACAAAAAGTTCAGGAAGTTATGGCCCAAATTCGTTCCGGTACGGTAAAAAAAGTGGTTATCTCCAGACCCATTGTAATTCCTTTCAGCCCTATTGGGCTTTCCGCTGTTTTGTTTGAACAGTTATGCAAGGACTATCCCAAGGCCTTCGTGTACCTGGCCTGGATTCCCGGCTACGGTTTGTGGGTAGGTGCAACCCCCGAGATGTTGTTGAAATTAGAGGATGGAGCGGTTACAAGCATTGCCCTTGCAGGCACCCGTAAACCAGATGAAATGGGTGAATGGGGGCATAAGGAAACAGATGAGCATGAGTGGGTATGCAGGCATATTGAGGAAAAAATGGCAGCGGTGGGTTGTACAGAAATTTCACGATCCGAAACTGTATCGGTTGCAGCAGGTACGGTGAGCCACCTGAAAACAGAATATAAAGCAAAAATAGGTAAGGCTACCGTGGGAGCCCTGCTCCATGCGCTCCATCCTACACCGGCTGTGTGCGGCTGGCCCCAAAAGGAAGCGTTTGAGAGCATTTTAAAAATCGAAGGAACTGAACGCGGTTTTTATACCGGATTTTTAGGCCCAGTAACAGCTTCAGGAAATTTGACTGTTTATGTTAATCTTCGCTGCATGCAAATAACGGGTACCAAAGCCATTATTTATTCCGGTGGAGGTATTACAGCTGCCTCTGATCCGGGGGCAGAATGGGAGGAAACCGAACTAAAAAGCGCAACATTGTTGAACTCCATTAAAAAAATACAGAAT
>JBDHYK010000359.1:0-2981 GCA_039811305.1 Niabella sp. | reverse complement strand
CCCGAAGACGGCAGCGAACCACAAACATTTGAAGTCTATAATTTTAATGGAGATGGCGTGGCTCTTTCCATGTACAATACCGATGAAAGTATTCAGGGTTTTGCACGAAGCTGTTTTAATATGGCTTTGAGTAAGAAATGGCCACTATATTTATCTACAAAAAATACCATCTTAAAAAAATATGATGGCCGGTTTAAAGATATTTTTGAAGATGTTTATCAAAACGAGTTTAAATCCCTGTTCGAAGAAGCAGGCATTACTTATGAGCATCGTTTGATTGACGATATGGTGGCCAGCGCCTTAAAATGGCATGGGAACTTTGTTTGGGCCTGCAAAAACTATGATGGTGATGTACAAAGTGATACCGTTGCCCAGGGTTTTGGTTCTTTGGGATTAATGACATCGGTTTTAATTACTCCGGATGGCAAAACCCTCGAAGCTGAAGCCGCCCATGGCACAGTAACCCGCCACTATCGCGAGCATCAGAAAGGCAACCCTACCAGCACCAACCCCATTGCCAGCATCTTTGCCTGGACCAGAGGACTTGCTTTTCGGGGAAAATTAGATAAGAATCAAGCGCTGATTGACTTTGCCAACAACCTGGAATCAGTATGTATTGAAACCGTAGAACAAGGAAAAATGACCAAAGATTTGGCAGTATGCATCCACGGAAACAAAGTGAACCAGGGTGAACATTATCTCAACACCGAAGAATTTTTGGCGGCTATTGACGAAAATCTTCAAAAGAAACTGCAATAAGTGGAAGTGAAGCACCGATCGTGTTTCAAATAGTTGACAGATGTTTTAGACCTGCTTTGGACTGTCATAAAAGCAAGGTTCGTTTTTAGAGCCCGGATGATTTGAAAATATACGACAGTTTGATTTAGAAATCCTAAAAATTAGATAAAGGCCCCGCCTCGAAAGCAGGGCCCTTTTTTTATAACTACCAAACCAAACTACTTACCTTCTTGAAGCACGTCCATATCTTTCCTCATACATTCGGTCAGAACGGTTGTAAGAGTCCCACTTTTTAAATATTGACTTTACAATTCGATCTACTTCGTTGTAACTCAATCTGTTACTATTCACATCATCGGTTGCCCAACCTTGTAAAATCGTCTTATCGGTTCTCGTATCTACCATTGTGATGGCGATAGTGCCTTCCCGGGTTGGAACCTGGTAATTGTCATATCCCATAAACCTGGACGGATAGTACACATTGTAAAATCTACGGGTATAAGGATTATAGAAAGTCCGGAACCCACTCCAGGAATACACAGGGTCTGACTGCATACGGGAGCCTCTTTCTACCAGCATATCATAGCTAAGAATCACATCGGGATTTACAGAGCTTTCGCGCCAGCCTACACTCCGTTCTAATTCGGAGCTAATGGCATCTCTTACTCGTTGTTCTGTAAGGTCGGTACGCGTGCTACGCTGGTCTTTTTGTGCCCATGCAAAGGTTTTATATTTATTAAAATTCACGTTAGCAGCCCGCTCGATGTGTGCTGTTGGCCCACAACCTGCTAACACTATTATCAGTACCACTGACAAACCCAACAGATTGAATAGGTTCTTTTTCATTTTTACTTGTTTATAAGTATGACGGAGAAAAAGAAGCTTTGTCTATTAAGGATTTGCAAAATATTTGTCAAAAAAAGTTAATGCCCTATTCCAAAAAGGAAGCCGCTAATTTTCATCAGCGGCTCCTCTATTTCGAATATGAAAAAAACTCTATTCTACAGCATTGATTTCGGCAATGCCTACATAAGAGGTTCCGCCACCCCGCAGGATGTTGAACCTGAAATACTATGCCGTTACCGGATTAATAAACTTAATCGTTTTCATGGCATTGGAAGATGTAGGTGTTCCGAAAGTACCTTCAAAATTCCAACTATTTCCATCCATACTGGAATAAACCTCCATCGTTAAAAAACTGTAACTGGTTGTGGACGGAGGATTTATATTAAACCCTTTCACTGTTTTCACTGCAGTCATAGCCACATCTACATTAGCGGGCAGGGATGCAATAGTAGTACGCCAATAGGTGGAAGTGCTGCCATCAAGTGTTAAATTAGGAGTATTTGTCAAATAAGAAGAACTTGCAGTTGCGTTCCACCCTGTACGGTTTAAATTTGTGCCGGATAGTCCTGTATTACGGGGATCTAAGTTGGAGGCATATACCTTGAAACTCAGGTAGGCCACATTTTGGTAGGACATGGCTGGCAACTGGGGCGAACCGGAAATACTTTTTATTTGTATGGGCAATAAATATTCTTTACCGGCTTGAAAACTGTTCAGGTTTGACAAGCTAATGGCAATACTATCGGCCGAGTTGGTAGCGCCTGCGAGGATTGTTGCATTCTGTTTTTGAAGTTGGAACGAATTTGCAGGAAACTCAAAATAAGGTTTATTGGTAAGTTGGCTATACCCTTGTATCAGCGAGTGGTTGGGTTCCACCGTAAGGGTCTGATTGCCCGATACCTTATCCACTAAAATACCTTTGAAATAGAAGGTAGTATTGCCACCATAATTACCAGCGCTTTGAGCCACAGAGTCTCTAAGAATATTGGCATTGGCAAAACTGGAGATGCCAGCCGCCATGGTTTTGCCATAAATTTTTACAAACATCATTCGCCTGTTTAAACTAACCGGCACACTGCCTGAGGCAGCATCTAAAACCACGGGAACGATATGTGTAAGTACGCCTGTTTTTAAAAGCGACGGATCTTTAATTAATACCCGAATAGAATCATCGGAAGAAATACTGCCGGCTTTAATTAGCACCTTGCCTTCGTTGGAAAGCTCGATTGCTGCCGGATTTAACTGGGGTGAAGGGGTTCCGGTACTTTTGTTGATCGTATCATAATACGATACTAACGAGGGATCAATTTTGGCCGTAACAACTACATCCCTATCAAAAGGTCTTGAAATAAAAACAGGAAAAGCTACCCATTCGTTTTTTGTAACCCCTGCTTCAA
>JBDHYK010000358.1:0-2988 GCA_039811305.1 Niabella sp. | reverse complement strand
AATTATTGAACAATATCACCAACTCTATAAGATTGAACAAGCCTTTCGTATCTCTAAAAGCGATTTGCAAACCCGCCCTATCTTCCATTTTAAGGAGCAACCCATCAAACTTCACATTCTGGTGTGTTTCATAGCTTTAGTTGTAGCTAAGCATATCGAACTTAGCACAGGGATTTCTATTCGCAAGTTTATAGATGAGGCGAAAAAAGTAGTTGATGGTGAGATCCTAAACCAAATCACCAATAAAATAGTAACAGTAAAAGCTGAACCAACGACCAAGATAAATGAAATTATGGCGAAATTATTCGCACCGCACTAAAAGGGACAAGTCGGGCGGTGGACACCGGTAATGGTAGGCAATGGGTAGCTCCTATAATGATTACTTTTTTCCTTTTAATTTCTGGCACCAGTGATTTTTATCCTTGATATTGTTTCCGTAAATGTTTTTAATTCTTCTGCAGTAAACTCAAAATCTGAAGCCCATAGATTCTCCTGCAAATGTGCCTGTTTGGTTGTGCCGGGTATGGGTACAATCCAAGGCTTTTGTGCAAGCAACCATGCCAGCGAAACCTGTGTTGCTGACAATCCACTTTTGTTTCCAAAATCTTGTATCGCTTCTATCAAAGGCCAGTTTGCTTTAACGGCTTCTGGAGTATAGCGGGGCAAAGTATCACGGTTGTCATTATCAGGGTCGTATTTGGTAAGAGGATTAATATAGCCTGAGAGCAAAGCCCTGGCTATGGGACTATATGGCACAAATCCAATACCCAACTCTTCACAAGTGTTTAGAACAGTCCCTTCCGGGTCTCTTGAAATAAGTGAGTATTCCGTCTGCAATGCTGTTATCTGCTGCACTGCATGGGCTTTACGGATATTGGCAGGGTCAGCTTCGCTTAGTCCAAAATTCAACACCTTACCTTCTTTTATTAAATCTTTTACAGTACCTGCCACATCTTCAATAGGAACTGTGGGGTCAATACGGTGCTGATACAATAAATCAATATAATCTGTTTTCAATCTTTTTAGGGATTGTTCCACTACTTCCCTTATATGTTCAGGCTTGCTGTTAAACCCGGCTAATTTTCCGTCTTGTATATTAAAACCAAATTTGCTGCAAAGAATAATTTTTTTGCGGAATGGTTGAATAGCTTCTCCAACGAGTTCTTCATTTCTCCAAGGCCCATAAGCTTCTGCTGTGTCAAAAAAGTTCACACCCATATCATAAGCTTTGCGAATGAGTTTAATCATTGGCTCACGGTCAGGTATGAATGTGCGATGCCAACTCATACCCATACAGCCAATTCCCATTCCATAGTTTACTTTCAGGCTGTGTTTACCGGTACCCAAAATGCGTTGCGATTTTTTTTCATCGTCCGAGTTGGTATTATTCGAATGATTTTTATCTGAAAACATGCCAAAGGCAGAGGAGCTTAACAATGCTGTACCAGCCGCTGCTCCTGATATGAGAAAATTTCTCCGGTTTGTATTTTGCATAAATAGAATTTTTATACTGCAAATATCCGACTTCATTTTCTGTCAGTTGTTATACCAATTACTGATTTACTTACCATTATTACTGATTATACAATGTCTAAAAAAATAAGTAGTGCGGATTGTTTAAATTTGTACCAGCAAAACATAGTCCATGGAAGAAATTGTAAAAATTGAAACGGTCTCGCAATACAACGCCATGCGTGGTGCAACCACGTTGCACCCATTGATTACTGTACTGGATTTATCAAAAACTAACCCCATGCCTGCCCGAACATTCAACTTTGGCTTGTATGCTATTTTTCTGAAAGAGTTGAATTGTGGCGAATTAAAATATGGCCGGAAAAATTACGACTATCAGGAAGGCACATTAGTGTTTATTTCTCCCGGACAGGTTTTAGGTATCCTGCCCGGCGTAAAAACATTTGCTCCGAAAGGTTGGGCTATTTTGTTTCATCCAGATTTAATTAAAGGAACTTCATTAGGAAAACACTTTCAGGATTATTCATTTTTTTCTTATGACGTTAATGAGGCATTGCATCTTTCGGAAAAGGAAAGACAAATTGTATTGGATTGTTTTTATAAAATTCAATACGAACTGGAAAATTCCATTGACAAATACAGCAAAGTGCTTATTACTTCCAACATTGAATTATTTCTGAACTATTGTACCCGGTTTTACGACCGCCAGTTTATTACCAGAGATAATACTAACAAAGGATTTTTAGAAAAATTTGAAGAATTGTTGAGCAGCTATTTCTCGTCAAATAAACCACAGCAGACAGGCTTACCTTCTGTTGGCTATTGTGCAAACGAATTACATTTGTCTGCTAACTATTTTGGCGATTTAATAAAAAAGGAAACGGGTAAAACAGCACAGGACTATATTCAATCCAAAGTGATTGATTTAGCCAAAGAAAGAATTTTTGATGCTGACAAATCTATTAGTGAAGTAGCTTATGAATTGGGTTTTGCCTATCCCCAACATTTTACAAGGTTGTTTAAACAAAAGGTTGGCATGGCACCAAATGAATATCGAAACCTTAATTAGCCAACACACCAAGGCAGGCACATTTGCAAGGCACACAAAGTAGCCAAACAAAAGCCAAGCTTGCAAAAGAGCTCGCCTTGTTCCTTCGCTTCCGGGGCACACTCTGCTACGGTTGACATATACTTTAAACTCAAATCACCAGGACGAAGGGCGAACATACAACCTATAAGCCTTAAACACTACGTAGCGCAGCGTTCTCACTGACCGAAGGGAAGTAATTGCGGGTTTACTTCGGCAAGCTCAGTAATCTTGTTGATCCCGATATGGAAGACATCGGGATCTAGCTAGACCGTTGTTATTGGGTTTTAAACTTTACGGGGTGTTCTTTGCTGAGGTTTTGGGGTGGCGGTGAGTGAGTTTTGTAGGCTTTGGGTGTCTCTTTTCTTCTTAATTTTTCTTTAAACCCGGTGCTGCTTTTTATTTTATCTGCCGGATTTTGTTCTGTT
>JBDHYK010000357.1:0-3007 GCA_039811305.1 Niabella sp. | reverse complement strand
GTATTGTAATTCGCCTGCAAGGTTGCCACTTTGGTCTTTTGCCGCAATGATCAGCTCATAATTTCCGTCCACCGGCAAATCGGGTTTAAAATTGATCGTTGCTGTATTGGCGTTGGATGTAGCAGGTGCATTGAACCGCAAGGTGTCGGTATTGTATTGGTAGTCCTTCAAACTTCCATCCGGATGGCGTAATTGTACTTTTACCAAACCTGGATCGTTTAGGAGCAACCACTTAGAATCGTCGGTAAGTTTGATAAGAATATCGGGCTTGCTGGATACGATATCCCTGTTCAGAATACGAACCCCATCGAAAGTTACGTCCAGAAAAGGCTGGGTAGTGTCGCTTCTGACAAAAAAATCGGAGTAAATAAAATTGTTTGTTCGAATTTGTTCGGGCTGGTGATTATCAGGGTTAAAATCAAGATAAATTGTGTTGCTACCGGTAAAGGTTTGAGTGGCAATCGGGAAATTGAATTTTATGGTATCTCCCGCAATCAGACTTTTTTGATTGGGTACCGGTATTATATTTTCAACATTCTTTCTGTCTCTTACCGCAAGTTTCACTTTAACACTATCAAAAGGGTATGGGCTTACATTTTTAAAGGCAACCCCCAGGTTGAGTGGCTCACCCGCCTGTACCGTATCTTTTTTTGAAAAGTAAATATTGGGAGCAATAGCGCCTTCAGGTGCCAGGTTTCCAAATACTCTCCAATACTTTAGCTGGTAGGGGGTTCGGTTGGTTGAATCGGTAGTATTGAGGCGGATTTTTAATTCTGGATACGTTTTGGCATCAATGGAAGACAAATCAGCTGTTTTCAATTCGATGGGCAAGTTAGGCATTAGCGTAGTTTCCGCGCCGCTACTGTTCACTCCAATCACCGAAAGGGTTGCTTTATCTGTGGAGGGATTTTCCTGGCTAAACCCATCCCAATCCAATCGGTTCCAGGCTTTGGCTTTTTTAAAACGCAGCGATTCAAAAGCGCCAGAAGCTTTTGGAAATGGAACAAAGATCTTGGCACTTAAAATATCTGATTCCTGGTCGGCGACAACTTGTGCAAATGGAGCCGGATTATCTTTTTGAAAAACAAAAATATAAGGCACCTGTGAAGTAATAGAATCAATAGATGAGAAGCCCATTGATTTTAGCTTGTGGTACAGGGATTTATTGCGCCCTAATACCGATGTATCCGACTGCCAAACCGAGGGAAGAATGGTTGGATTCCACTGGCTGCTCGTCATCCCAACATAAAAACCCGTCGGAATTGAATCTAAGAAATCCATTACTGTTTTTCTTGCGTTCGTCGTGCTGAGATCAAACTGAAAAAACCCCATTACGGCGGGCGCATTCCAAGGTATAGGGCGGTAGCTGCCATACAGGCCGGTAGTTCCCTCATCTACATTCTCCACCGGTTCTAACGTTTTATTATTCACCAAATAAAAGCGTAGCGAATTCATTTGGGGATTTGTTATTGGAGAAGTTACAAAACCTCGTTGTAAATAAATTTCTCCAATTTGTAATGAAAAATAAACTGTTGAATTGGCATAGGGATAAATTGCGTTATTTATTGTTATTGAGTTTCTGAGGCTATCATAAACAAACTCGTGGTTCGCGTTCATTTTGATGCCCATTGTCTGCGCCTGATTAAACTGATAATAGTTGGATTCATTGAATCCTGTTTCATTTCCTGTAAGATAGATAAACGAGGCGTAATTCCAATTGACAGGGCTCCCACCATTCTGAGGTTGCAGGCCTACTCTCCAATAATACACCGTGCTATCTTTGAAAGTAATCGGCAAACTGTACTCTATCAGCCCTCCCACAGAAGATTTTGTTTGTGTGAATTTGGTGGGTGAGCTAAACAATCTTGTGGTATCTAACTCCATCACATAGTTCTGAGAACTTGCCAGCGGGTTGGCTGTAGATGCTGAGAAAGTAATATTTTGTTTGTTTACAATTGAATTATCATAAGGGAAAATAGGGCGTAGATCGTCTTCGTATATAAATACTTCTTTGGTAATACTATTATTAGATTTATAGAGTTCGTCTATTAGGTTGTCCGGATCAATTGTAATCGTAATCTTGTTCATTCCCTTGTCTCTTGTGGGGTTGATGGGCACCGAGTAACGTAGAGAATCGGTGTAGCGTGTAGCAGCGATGGTGTCACGGCGGATCACTTCGGTACTTAAATCCGGGTAGGTTCTTTTTAGTTCAATTACCAGCTTTTTATTAATGGCTTTGCCTATATTGTACAGTCTTGCATCCACGGTAAACTCTGTTTCTGCAACAGAAATAAAATTGGGTGCTATTTTTACCATTGGATCTTCAATGGCATAATCCGGCTTTTCAAAATAGTACACCCGGATGGCCGGATCGCCATTTAAAGTAAATTCTTCACATTGAATTCTTTGTGAAAGATTTGAGTTTTCCGGCACATTCTGAAACACTTGTCTGATGGTCTGCTGCATCAAAGTACCCAAATCGGCACCGTAGTAGTTTGACGCTAAGTTGGAGTAAAATTTTTGATTATAAAATGCTAAGGGAGAAACGTATCCTAAGCTGGTACCAGCCATCATGGCAATGCAACCTCTGTCTTTTGCCAACAGGTATTTTTCGGAAATGGTTTCTGGCGCTGTTAACCGCAGGTTGCTCTGCCAAAATATGTTCCCCACATTGCAGCCCATCATATTGAAAATGGGGTACCTTCCGGGATTGACATAGTTTTCGGGGTTCTCTATATTAAAAGCTAAGGTTGTGGAGGAGGAGTGCCCAAAATAACTCAAAAAATTGATTCCGTCATTCATGCGTGAAACCAAGCGTTCTGCACTTGTTTTTTCTGCGGCTCCTGAAAAACTTTTAACAAAGTCAGACACATTGTACCCCGATAAGGTATCTTCAATTATCTTTTTGTCAATATTTAAATAATAGTATAGCAGATCAATGGTATATTGGTCATTGGCGCCTACAATATGGGCCGCATTTTTCTTCCAGATGTTTGGGCCTACGATA
>JBDHYK010000356.1:0-3021 GCA_039811305.1 Niabella sp. | reverse complement strand
TTAAAAAAATTGTCTTTCAAAAAAGAGGATCGGGTAGTTGTTTGTCTTAGTGGCCGTGGCGATAAAGATATGGACACCTACATGAAACACCTGAATCCTTAGTTTTTATATTTATTGGTACTATGAGCAGAATCCAACAACTTTTTCAACATAAGAAAAACAATATACTAAATATTTATTGTACGGCGGGCTACCCCAACCTGAATAGCACCTTAGCTATAATAGAAGCCTTAGAAAAAAGTGGTGCCGATATTGTAGAGTTGGGCATGCCCTACAGTGATCCGCTTGCCGACGGAGAAACGATTCAGAATAGCGCCACACAGGCGCTTCAAAATGGAATGACGATTAAAAGACTCTTTGAACAACTTCAACCCCTACGCCCGCAACTATCTATTCCGGTAGTGCTGATGGGTTATATGAACCCGGTGCTGCAATACGGGTTTGAGAGGTTTTGCGCCGATGCGGCCGATGTGGGGGTGGATGCCCTGATATTGCCCGATATGCCGGTTCGGGAATATGAAACCCATTACAAAGCGATTGTTGAGAAATACCAACTCGATTTTGTTTTTCTGGTAACCCCCGAAACCTCTGAACAAAGGGTTAAAAGCTTAGATGGGCTTAGCTCCGGATTCTTGTACGCCGTATCTTCTTCGTCCACAACAGGGATTCAAAAAGACTTTTCCTTAGTAGAAGCCTATCTGCAAAGAATCCAAACCTATCAATTGAAAAACCCTGTTTTGGTGGGATTTGGCATCAGCGATAAAGAAAGCTTCAACAGTGCGTGTAAGTATGCAAACGGTGCCATCATCGGTTCTGCTTTTATCAAAGCATTAGCGCATACAAATAACGAGTCCGATACAACCCAACAGTTTGTTACCGCCGTCCTGGCATAGACTTTTCATCTTAAAAAACATAAAATGATATTTGTAATGAGGTTCTTATTGCTAACCATCGCAATTTCTCCGATCTGCCTGTTTGCACAGAAACTATCATTGTCGGGGACGATCTCCGGCTTGCAAGATGCTACAGAAGTCAGTTTAACCGATTTGCAGAACGGTAAGGGCGGCTATCTGGATCAGACGAAGGCTAAAAATGGTAGTTTTACGCTTCATGCCACCCTGGAAGAACCTTCTCTTTTGGCGCTTCTGATTGGCGACAGCCTGAAAACAGCCCTATTTATGGGTAATGAAAAGGTAACGGTAAAAGGTGCCGTTGCACAGCCTATTGACGACTGGGAGTACACCGGTTCAAAGCTTCAGAACGATTTTAGCAGTTTTCAAAAAACATTTATTCCGCAATTTCAAAAAATAGATCGAATAGTTCAGCAACTTCAGATGGGCCTTACAACCGATAGCCTAAGAGTTGCTTTAGATACAGAAATCAATCGGGTACAAAGCAATGTGGATCGCTTTATTGTGGCGCATCCTGCTTCTCCCGTGAGCGCTATGGCGATTCTGTCAACCATTCATCTTACAGAAGATGCCGGGCTGCTGGAAAAGCGATTGAACCTGTTGCAACCGGCGGCGCTGGCCAACGCATTAGGCGGGCATTTGAAGCAAGCCGTTGTGGATGCACGGTTTTTAAGCATTGGAAGTTTGGCACTCGAGTTTTCGCAGGCAGACACGGAAGGGAAACCGGTTTCGCTATCGCAATTTAGGGGGAAATACCTGTTAATTGATTTTTGGGCAAGTTGGTGTGGCCCCTGCCGAAAAGAGAATGTGAACCTGGTGAAAACCTTTAATAAGTACAAAGACAAAAATTTTACTGTTTTAGGCGTATCGTTGGATGAAGACAAAAACAAATGGTTAGCCGCTATAAAAAAGGACGAACTTAACTGGACACAGGTGAGCGATTTAAAAGGCTGGGAAAACGAAGTAGCTCAAAGATACCGTATCACAGCAATTCCACGCAATTTGCTGCTGGATCCTGCCGGAAAAATCATCGCCAAGGATTTAAGAGGCGATGACTTGGATGATAAATTGGAACAAGTGTTGAGGAACCTTTAGTTCACTCCGTTTACCACTGCTTCTTTATTAATTTTAAGGATCAGCCCCTGCAACACCTTACCCGGGCCGGTTTCTGTAAACCTGGTAGCGCCATCGGCAATCATGGCCTGCACACTCTGTGTCCACCGTACCGGCGCTGTTAGCTGTGCAATAAGGTTTTCTTTGATATAGTCTCTGTCAAACACGGGTTTTGCAACCGCATTTTGATAGATGGGGCAATCGGGCTGATGAAAACTGGTAGTGTTAATGGCCGCCTCCAGTTCTTTACGGGCAGGCTCCATCAGGGGCGAATGGAATGCGCCACCAACCGGCAATAGCAAGGCTCTTTTGGCACCAGCCTCTTTCATTTTTTCACAGGCAATTTCTATTCCTTTCCTACTGCCGCTGATAACCAATTGTCCCGGGCAATTATAATTGGCAGGAACTACAATTTCGCCGGTTTCGGTTTGCACTTGCGAGCAGATTTCTTCCACTTTTTCATCTGAAAGATTGAGTACAGCCGCCATGGTAGAGGGTGCGGCTTCACAGGCTTTTTGCATGGCTCCGGCACGAATGGCTACCAATTTTAGTCCGTCTTCAAAACTTAGGGTATTATTGGCTACCAGGGCAGAAAACTCGCCCAAAGAATGCCCGGCCACCATATCGGGTTTAGCGTTTTCAATGGTTTTATAGGCAACAATCGAATGTAAAAATATGGCGGGCTGGGTTACTTTTGTTTGTTTTAGCTCTTCGTCGCTACCGGTAAACATAATATCGGAAAGCCTGAAGCCTAAGATTTCATTAGCCTGTTCAAACAGCTTTTTCAAAAAGGCGCTGTTTTCGTAGTGTTCTTTACCCATTCCCGAGAACTGAGATCCCTGACCCGGGAAAACAAATGCATGTTTCATAAAAAAGTTTTGGTGAAGATAATTTTAATTTCTAAGAAACCCGGTTCCTTTTTTGTTTTAAACCCACAAAAATAACCTCAAAAAATAGTAATAACTTAACTGATTGATGCTCATTGAATTATTTACTG
>JBDHYK010000355.1:0-3024 GCA_039811305.1 Niabella sp. | reverse complement strand
CTTGCTTCGCGAAGCGTATCGTCTGCAACAGCATGAACTAAATTTCAGGGCTCATTTGCTACAGAAAGAGGTATCGGTTTTTATTTTATATACCGGTAAAACAATGCCGGATTACTCTTTCATTTTTGAACAAGTAGGTTGCGTGTTACAAAAATTATTATTGGCCACCCTTCTAAACGCCGAAAACAGCAATAATGAAAAGGAGCCGGCAAAAAAGGAATAGGGTTGCCTTTTTACAATAGCCTTGCAAACAACCGTGTGGAACAGGTTTCCCTTATTTCGAACCCGTTTCCCAACGGGTTATAAGCTTCTTTGTGTGGATGATACTATACCCCCCAAAGAGGCTTTCCAATAAAAAAGCTGCTTTGAAAAGCAGCCTCTTTTTGCAAATTAATCAACTCCATTTTAAAACTTATACCCAACCGTCATTACAAAGTTCCTTGGGGGGATTGGGTTAATACTGTAATTTTCATGTATATAATAATTGTATGTGTTGGTTAGGTTGGCCAATTTCGCAAGTAGTGACCAACGTTTGATACCATAGCCGGCTGACAAATCAATTGTTGAAAAGGCTTCTATGGGGAACAAAGGGCGCTTATTGCCTATCGTATAGTTCCAACCGGCTAAGCGCTCTCCCGTATAGTACCAACCAATACCCATTTTGAACCCTTTCATGCTTCCCTCGCCAACTGTGTAAAATGCGGTAGCATTTGCAGTATGAGAGGGTGTATTTACTAATCTTTGCCCTTTTACAAAAGAGCCAGCGCCTTCTGCCGGGCGGGTGTACCGGGTGTAGTTGTAACTATATCCTGCAAGCAGTTCTAAACCTTTTATGGGTTCGCTCCGAAAATCCAGCTCCAAACCGTCTGCTGTAGTCTGCCCGGTTAGTTCGCGTAGAGCACTATTGGCATTGGGTTTTCCATCGGCAGCAAACGGCGCCATTTGCACTAAGTTATTATTGATGATGCGATAGAGCGTAAGGTTTACATTTAATTTCCCGTCCAAAAAATCATTTTTTACACCCAGTTCATATTGGTCAATAATAGACGGAGGCAAAGGTTTTAAATAAATATCAGTACCCGAATTGGGTGTAAACGAATTCGAATAGCTTACAAACAAAGAGGTGTATTTCACTGGCTGATATACCAATCCTAAACGTGGTGAAAATGCTTTATTGATCAGCAGTTTTGAATAGCCTACAGAATCGTTCTTAAGGCGGTAGGTTGTTTTTACCGGATCGGATTGCAGATAGGACCACCGAATTCCTGCCAGAAACTTAATATTGTGAGTAATGCTTATCAGATCCTGAAGATAGACTCCTGTTTTTTTTGAAGGCGTTTCGGTAAGGGTGGACCATCGGGCAGTGGGAATATCGGTTCGGGCTTTATATTTCAGGGGATCTAACAGGTTCAGTGTATCATATATTTTGCGTTCCAAATCTGAGCTCAGTTGCCGGGTACTGTATTGTTCAGCATCTACACCGGCTAAAAGATTGTGTTTTACAGAACCGGTTGTAAACTTGCCCAGGATATTCACCTGACCCGACACATATTTTTCATGATTATTGGTTTTACCAATGGGTCTTGCCCAATCGCCGTTGCTTTTTGCCTGAATCCTTTCAAGGGAGAAATAGTCTCTCTGATAATCCTGATAAGACAACCCAAGATTCAATTTCCAGTTTTCGTTGAAACTATGTTTCCACTCCGCCGAAGTGGTAGATTGTGCCACCTTAGCGTATTGCCAGGCGGCACCCATAAAGCGTGACCTGGGTACATCTGCCACGATACTATCCGCAATAGAACCAATACCGAAATCGGGGGTAAAATGATGATTCAGATAATCGAACTGCAGCAATAGTTCAGACTTATCGGAAAGTTTAAACAAAAAAGAAGGGTTTAAATAATAACGCTTTGAATATACCACATCTCGAAAGCTCTTTGTTGTTTCAAAGGTACCGTTTAGCCGATAGGCGACAGTTTTGTTGATGGGGCCAAAAAGATCCATCGAGGGTTTTAAAAGACTAAAACTACCCGCACGTACGTTCACTTGACCCCCAAAATAGAATTTGGGGATTTTGGTTACCATATTTATAATTCCACCGGGTGCAACATTCCCATATAAAATGGCTGCACTGCCTTTTAAAATTTCTACACTTTCCAAAGAACTCATTTCAGGAAACGAGCCACTATTCACCCGAAAACCGTTTTTAAAGGTATTGGTACTGGAAAAATTGTAACCCCGGGCAAAAAAGGTTTCTTGCGTGCTGGCTCTGGAACTGCCCAAATACACTCCATTCACATTTCTAATCACATCACTCAGCCGCTGTGCCTGCTGATTGGCTATCACGTTCTCTCCAATAATACTTACACTTTGCGGTAAATCCATTATAGCAATATTGGCTTTCCCAATATTGGCTACACCCCGGTTCATAGTGCGTTTATAAGTAACAATAACCTCCTCCAACTCCTTTGCATTTAGGGGTAACCGGTAGTTTGTGGTAGCATCTTCATCGGGGGGAACTGTAACGGCTACTTCGCGCGATCCAACACCTGCAAAGGAATAAACCAATGTATATTTCCCAAAAGGGATGTTTTTGAATAAAAACTCGCCATTTTCGGAAGTCTGGGTATGCTTTTTAAGTTCTTTTAATAGAATATTGGCCTCAAATACGGGCTTTCCATCATTGGTAAATACGGTTCCCTCAATATTTCCGGTTTTTATTTGCGCCATCAAACAAGTGCTTAGAATCATCGCCAAGAGTATCAATCCTATTCCTTTCCTCATTTCTCAACTATTTTTAGTCTGCGAAAAAATGATTTTTCCGCTGGTTTCAGTTTCTAAATCGGGAATAGCATTTACGCAATCGGGAAAATATAGAAATGCCGCAAAGAACAAGCAGGCAATTTTTAGTTCTGCCATTTCTTATTTTTGTGGAAAATAATCCGTATTTCCGCTTCAACGAATATATTATCCAGCCCAATTGCCTATTTGAAAGGTGTAGGCCCACAACGAGCCGAGCTGCTT
>JBDHYK010000354.1:0-3049 GCA_039811305.1 Niabella sp. | reverse complement strand
AATGAAACGCCCCAACAAAAGGAACAACGCATGAAGTGGTGGACCGATGCTCGCTTTGGTATGTTCATCCATTGGGGCTTGTATGCACTCCCAGCCCGCCACGAGTGGGTAAAAAAACGAGAAAAACTTACCACCGAACAATATCAGAAATATTTTGATCATTTTAACCCCGATGAGTTTCATCCTAAAGATTGGGCAAAAAAAGCAAAAGCTGCTGGCATGAAATATGCTGTGTTAACAACGAAGCACCACGATGGCTTTTGTTTATTCGATTCAAAATATACCGATTATAAAGCCACCAACACTTTGGCAAAAAGAGACTTGGTAAAAGAATTTGTAACTGCCTTTCGGGCAGAAGGAATCAAAATTGGTTTCTACTACTCCCTGATAGACTGGCATCACCCCGACTTTACTATTGATGACACACACCCTCAGTCTGTAAAAGGCGATGAAGCCCAGAAAGAAAAAGAATACAACGAGCTGAATAAAGGGAAGAACATGGCCCGGTACAGAACCTATATGCACAACCAAATAAAAGAGATCTTGACCAATTATGGTAAAATAGATATTCTTTGGTTGGACTTTTCCTATCCGGGGAAATTCGGGAAAGGCCGCAATGACTGGGGTTCGATAGACCTGATAAAAATGGTGAGAAAGCTGCAACCCGGCATCATTATTGACGACCGCGCCGATCTCAAGGACTACAGTGATGGTTTTGATTTTGTTACACCGGAGCAGGTGAAACCCTCTGCATTATTGGCTTATAAAGGAAAATACTGGGAGACCTGCCAGACGTTTTCCGGTTCCTGGGGATATTTTAGAGATGAAACCACATGGAAGTCACAACGACAGCTTTTAGATTTATTGGTAACCTCCACAGCGAATGGCGGCAATTTAATTTTAAACGTGGGACCCACAGCCCGTGGCGAGTTTGATTACAGAGCCAACAACGCATTAGATAGCATTGCGTATTGGATGCACGCCCACAACCAGGCAATTTACAATTGCTCTTTTGCACCCGATACCTATCTGCTGCCCGAAACTCAAAATGTACGATTGACCTATCATCCAATAAAAAAGAAATTGTACCTGCATTTATTTGAATATCCTGTTGATGGGAAATTAACGCTGCCGGGTTATAATAAAAAGGTGAGCTATGCTCAGTTTTTGAATGACGGGTCAGAGCTTGCTTTTAAAGTAGCTGATAATGCGAAAGATATCATTCTACAGTTGCCTAAGATAAAACCACCTTATGAAGTTCCGGTAATCGAACTCAGCTTGTAAGCAGGTTTTGAAATTCGTACCACGGCGTATCTTTACAGAGTCGGATGAATGGGTGGTTTTTTTAAAGGGTAGTCAGAGTCCCAGATTTTAAAACAAGGCTGCATGAAGCGTCAATATAGCGTTATAATAGCATTGCTGTTAGGTATATGGGTACAACCCATTTTAGCGCAGCAATCGGTACGGATAAACAATCAATGGAGGTTTTTAAAACAAGATCTCGGAGGAATTTGGGAAGCCGTGAGGCCAGTAAACAAGGGGAATCCGGAGTCGGTTCCTTTATGGACAAATGTGTTGCTGCCTCATTGCGTCAATGATAAAGATGCTGTAGATCCCGATGTAAATTACTACCAGGGGCCAGCTTGGTACAATACCAATCTTGAAATTGAGAATCCCTACCCCAACGGGAGAACCGTTTTGCATTTTGAAGGCGCCGGGCAGAAAACCGAAGTGTATGTTTATACCACCAAAGTGGGTGCCCACGTGGGAGGTTATGATGAATGGACCGTAGATATAACCGACGCAGTAGCTGCATTTAAGAAAAACGAAAGTCTTCTTAAAACATTCAAAGGGAAGATCCCCATTTCTGTGCGCTGCGATAACTCGCGGGATTTAGAAATGATGCCTTCCGACCTTTCTGATTTTAATATTTATGGAGGTTTGTATCGGTATGTTAATTTGGTGTACCAACCCGAGGTATTCGTTGATCAGCTTTTGGCCTCGCCCATCCTGTCACCAGATGGCAAAACCGGATCAATAGGAGTTCGTTTACAAATAGCGAATCCAAATCGGTTACAGGAAGCACAAGTATCCCTTCGATTGATGGCCCCCTCGGGTAAAGAATTGCAGCGTCTTCAAAAAACGATAAATAATTTGAATGAAGTAATACAATTTCAAGATCTTATAATAAAGAACCCGAAAGCATGGAGTCCGCAAGCGCCGGCATTGTATAAAATAGAAGCTACCCTTACAACGCAAAATGGCAGCAGCACTCATACCACAAATCTGGGCTTCCGAAATTTTGAATTCGTAAAAAAAGGCCCGTTTTTACTCAATGGGAAAAGGGTATTGCTAAGAGGCACCCACAGACACGAAGACCATGCAGGCGTAGCAGCCGCAATGACGGAAGACATGATGCGGGCCGAGATGGTTATGATGAAGGAAATGGGGGTGAATTTTATTCGCTTAGGGCATTATCAACAGTCGTCCATAATTTTAAACTTATGTGACAGTCTGGGCATATTGGTTTGGGAAGAAATTCCCTGGTGTCGCGGTGGTTTGGGCGGAGACGTGTATCAACAGCAGGGTAAACGAATGTTGACGAATATGATTGAGCAGCATTTTAATCATCCATCCATTATTATCTGGGGCCTTGGCAATGAGAATGATTGGCCGGGCGATTTTGCAGAATTTGATAAAGAGAAAATCAGAGCATACATGAAAGAACTGCACCATCTTTCTCACTCCTTAGATCCTTCCCGTAAAACGGCTATCCGCCGCTGCGATTTTTGTAAAGAAATTGTTGATGTATATTCCCCTTCAATATGGGCGGGCTGGTACCGGGGTCTTTATACCGAATACAAGGAAATATCGAAAGTGGAATTTGAAAAGGTAGATCGCTTTCTACACGTTGAGTGGGGGGGCGACAGCCACGCCGGTCGTCATTCGGAAACCCCCGATGGAGCATTACAAAAAATTAAAGCCACCGGAGCCGGCGATGAACGAGCGGGAGACGCCTCCTTGTATGGTGGTGCCGCAAGGGCATCTA
>JBDHYK010000353.1:0-3056 GCA_039811305.1 Niabella sp. | reverse complement strand
AAAAAACCTTCCCAGCCGGAACCCTGAGTGGTGCGCCCAAAGTAAAAGCAATGGAACTAATTAGTGCCATGGAACCCACCCCCCGCGGGTATTACGCCGGCGCACTCGGCTTTATGGGCTTCGATGGCAGTTGTAATCAGGCCATTATGATTCGTACATTCTTGAGCAAAAACAACACCTTAGTTTCTCAGGCGGGAGCAGGCATCGTGGCAGCCAGTGTACCCGAAAACGAATTACAGGAAGTAAACAATAAATTAGGCGCCCTAAAAAAAGCAATTCTTGCAGCAGAACAAATACGATAATCAGGTTACCGGCAGCAGAACCCCTGGCATCGGTCTTGCCACGCTCGGTTCATCACCTGTACATTTGGCAGCTCTTTTCTTAACTATTCTTAAAACAATGCATAAAAACTTTCGGGCAAATGGAAACTGAAAAACATCCAACCCGCGCAGAAAGGCGGAAGCCGTATTAAAATTCATCGCGATGATTTTTCTTGACTGATTTCATCACAAAACAAATCCAAGACGATACACGACTCCTAAAAATAAAAAATAAACGAATGAAACTTTTGGTTTTTGACAATTACGACTCGTTCACCTATAACCTGGTACACCTGGTTGAAAAAATACTACATCAAAAAGTAGATGTATTTAGAAACGATAAAATACCACTGGAAGCGATTGCTGATTACGACAAAATCATCCTGTCGCCTGGCCCGGGACTGCCCGAAGAAGCAGGTTTACTGCTGCCGCTCATAAAAGAGTACGCTGCTACAAAATCCATCCTGGGCGTTTGTCTTGGTCATCAGGCAATTGCTGAAGCGTTCGGCGGTTCTTTAATTAATCTGGACAAAGTATATCATGGTGTAGCTACCAACTGTAAAATAGTGAAAAAGGAAGAATCCTTGTTTAAGTACCTGCCAGCGGGTTTGGAAATTGGGCGTTATCATTCCTGGGTCGTAAGCAGGGAAAATTTCCCTGATGAATTGGAAATCACCGCAGTAGATGACAAAGATTTGATCATGGCACTGCGTCATAAAACCTACGACGTCAAAGGCGTGCAGTTTCACCCTGAAAGTGTACTGACCCCTTTAGGAGAACAAATCATACGAAACTGGCTGGAAAAATAAAACTTACAACTCCTGATATTCACAAAACAATGAAGAAGATTTTAAATACACTTTTTGCGTATCAGCCCCTTGACAGAGCCACCGCCAAAAGCGTGCTTACCGGTATTGGAATGGGCGATTATAACGAACACGAGATCACAGCGTTTATGACCGTATATCTGATGCGAAGTATCACACTGCAGGAACTGCAGGGCTTCCAGGATGCGTTGCTGGAACTTTGTCTCAAAATGGATTTCGAAGGTACTCCTACTATTGACATTGTAGGTACCGGCGGCGATGGTAAAAACACCTTCAATATTTCTACACTGTCTTGCTTTATTGTGGCAGGTACCGGCCACAAGGTAACCAAGCACGGCAACTATGGGGCTTCCACCATAAGCGGCGCGTCTAATGTGATGGAAAAGCTGGGATATAAATTTAAACACAACAACACGGCCTTATTGCAAGAAATAGAGCAAGCCAATATTTGCTTCATGCACGCCCCGTTTTTTCATCCTGCCTTAAAAAACGTGGCCGCCATAAGAAGGAACCTGGGGGTGCGCACCTTTTTCAATATGCTTGGGCCTTTAGTAAACCCAGCGTCACCGGCCTACAGCGTGATTGGAGTATATAACTTAGAAATGGCAAGATTGTACAACTATATGATGCAACAGCAATCCGACCGATATGCAATCCTTCATTCCTTAGAGGGTTATGATGAAATTTCATTGACTGGCGACAGCAAAATTATTACACAAGACGGTGAAAAAATAGTTTCTGCTTTGGAACTGGGGGGCATGGAAATTAAACCCGACGATATACTGGGGGGAAACAGTGTTGACGAAGCCGCTGCTATTTTTACCAAAATTATAAGCGGTGCGGGTACAGCACAACAAGAAGCCGTAGTGATCGCCAATGCAGCCATTGCCTTACATGTTACCAATCAATACGCATCCTATGACGAGGCATTTAGTGCCGCAACAGAAAGTCTGAAGTCCGGAGAAGCAAATAAATGCCTGCAAAAATTAATGGAACTGCAAAAATGATCAAATGAATCTACTCGATAAAATTATTACCCATAAACGACAGGAAGTTGTCCAAAAAAAAGCAACCACTCCCCTTGCGGTATTAGAACAAAGCCCAGATTACGCATTGCCCGTTCGTTCTTTAACCGCTTCCTTGTTGCAAGCGCACAGTACCGGCATTATTGCCGAATTTAAAAGAAAATCGCCTTCCAAAGGTTTTATACAACAAAATGCCGATGCAACCCTCATCACACAAGGATACACCCAAAATGGCGCCGCCGGGCTTTCAGTACTTACCGACTCTTATTTTTTCGGAGGCAGTAATCAGGATTTGCAAGTTGCAAGAAAAAATAACGTTCCTATCCTTCGTAAAGATTTTATTGTTGACGAATATCAAATAGCCGAAGCCAAATCCATCGGTGCAGATGTTGTTTTACTGATTGCAGCCTGCTTAACTCCACAACGGGTGGAACAGTTGGCCAAAACGGCATCCTCCCTGGGGTTGGAAACCATTTTAGAACTTCACGCCGAAGAAGAAATGGAGCATATTTGCGATGCTGTAACTATGGTAGGCATTAACAACAGAGATCTGAAAACTTTTCGTGTAGATATTGATCGCAGCCTCAGAATGGCTGCACAAATCCCGCGTGACAAATTAAAAATTGCAGAAAGCGGTATCAGCTCGATAAACGACATCCGGGTTTTCCAGCAAAATGGTTTTCAGGGATTTTTGATTGGTGAACATTTTATGAAGCAGGCCGACACCGTTCAAAGTTTCAAAGCCTTTGTTGAAGAACTTAAAATGTTATGACAAATAGACTGGAAATAAAAGTATGTGGTATCACCCAGCTTGCACAGGTACACCAGCTATGCGATTTGGGAGTGCACTACGCAGGTTTCATTTTTTACAAACCATCGCCCCG
>JBDHYK010000352.1:0-3067 GCA_039811305.1 Niabella sp. | reverse complement strand
ATTGCATTTTGTAATTGTTTTTTCAGGTCTGCATCTATTTCCTTTGAAATGAGGATATGATCTGCCCCAAACTCGGGTTCTGCATCAAATACATTACTGTTTGTTCTTTTTTGCTCCTGGTTTATTTTTTGAAAAAGCAGGCGCCTAAAAGCGGTGTAAAAATAAGTTCCCGGGTATTCAAGCGACTCCAGTACCGTTCTTTTGTCCCAAATAGTTAACAGGGTTTCCTGAATGGCATCTTCCAGCAAAGGGTCATTATTGGTGAATTTTTTGCCGTAATTATAAAACCGCTTATAATAAAGACGATAGGCATCCGTATATGCATACTGATCCCCTGTTGCAATTTTCGCCCATACCTGTTCGTTTGTTTGCGAAGCTTTTGTCTGAAGTTTCGGGGCTAAAATACGAAAATAGTCAGACTTCCTGATCGCTTTTATAAAGTTTGCCTTCGGGCTTATCTCCCTAAGAACATAAAATTGTGTTACTTTGCTACTCTGATTGACCTTAAAACTCTTTTTATGCGCCCCTCATTCATTCTAAAAAACATTATTCCTGCTCTCCTGCTGACTCTAAACGTGGTAGCCCAAGAAAATTTTGACATCATCCCCAAACCTGTTTCCCTTTCGCCTGGCGCAGGAGTCTATCATTTTCAGGAAAACACCCCCGTTCTGGTGCATTCCGATTTTAAGAGCACGGCTTCTTTGCTAACAGAACACCCTGCAATAAAAAAACTGGCAATAAGCCCATTACACCAGAACACCAAACCTGTTAAAGGAGCCATCCAAATTGAAAAAGCAACCGTTGTAGATAAACTGGGAAAAAATGCGTATTTACTTGATATTCAGCCTACAAGGATACAAATTAAAGCCTGGAGCACCCCACAGGCCATTCGGGCAATTTACACGCTCATTCAGTTGGGTTATATACAACCCGACCCCTCTCGCCTGAAAGCCGTAAAAATCATTGACGAACCCCGTTTTTCTTACAGGGGGTTACATTTAGACGTTTCGCGCCATTTTATGCCCCTGTCATTTGTAAAAAAGTACATTGATATTATGGCTTTGTACAAGTTCAATACTTTTCACTGGCATTTT
The DNA here is from genome assembly GCA_039811305.1 of Niabella sp. Classification (GTDB taxonomy): domain Bacteria; phylum Bacteroidota; class Bacteroidia; order Chitinophagales; family Chitinophagaceae; genus Niabella. Next base: position 1,973 of record JBDHYK010000352.1, on the reverse strand, counting down.
ACCGATGGCGCGGGCTGGCGCCTCGAAATAAAAAAATACCCCGAACTTACTAAAAGAGCCGCTTGGCGTAGCCACACCTTATGGAAGGACTGGTGGAATAATGGCAGAAGATATTTAGACATGGGAGCACCCAATGCCAGCGGGGGTTTTTACACCCAGGAAGAAGCAAAAGATTTAGTAGCCTATGCCGCCCGAAAAGGAATTACAGTAATCCCCGAAATTGAAATGCCGGGACATTCAGAAGAAGTAATTGCCGTGTATCCACAACTTTCCTGTACAGGCATTCCCTACTCACAAAGCGAGTTTTGCATTGGTAATGAAGAAACTTTTGTTTTTCTTAAAAACGTTTTAGACGAGGTACTGACTTTGTTTCCTTCAAAGTATATCCATATTGGCGGCGATGAAGCCGACAAAAGACACTGGGAGACCTGCCCCAAAGACCAGGCGCTGATGAAACGAGAAGGATTAAAATCTGTAGATGAGCTTCAGAGCTACGCCATACGGCAGATGGATCTTTATTTGCAATCCAAAGGGAGAAAACTGATTGGTTGGGACGAAATTTTACAGGGCGGCCTGTCCGAAGGAGCCACCGTGATGAGCTGGCGGGGCGAAGAAGGCGGTATTCAGGCGGCCAACGCCGGCCACGACGTGATCATGACCCCCGGTTCGCACTTATATTTCGATGCCTACCAGACCGATCCCCGTACCCAACCCGAAGGGTTTGGTGGCTTTCTGACAATAGAGAAAGTATATAGCTACAACCCTATACCGGCAGCCATCGCCCCCGATAAAGCAAAACATGTATTGGGTGCCCAGGCAAACCTGTGGGCAGAGTACGTTCCTACCACAGAACATGCGGAGTACATGGCCTTCCCACGTGCCCTGGCACTGGCAGAAGTAAACTGGACAGCACCAGAAAATAAAAACTGGGGAGATTTCCATAAACGCCTGCAATCGCAATACCGGCTTTTGCAGAAATTAAACGTAAACTATTACCGACCCTCCTTTAATGTAGGATATGAAGCAGTGTTCAACCCTTCAAATAAAACCAATCAGATTACGCTTACAACTGAACAAAACAATAAACAAAACATCCATTTCACAAAGGACGGAACCGAGCCAACTCTAAGTTCTGCTGCTTATTCTCACCCCTTTGAGCTCAGCAAAAGTGCTACCGTAAAGGCCGCGTATTTCTTCGATAGCATCAAAATTGGCCCTACTCTGAGTTTCGTGGTTGATATTCACAAAGCGATCGGCAAAAAAATGCAATACAATAGCAAATGGGATGGGTACGCCGCACAAAAAGAGCAAACCATGACCAATGGTATTGCGGGTGGACTTTCTTACCACGATGGGCAGTGGCAGGGCTTTACCCGAGCCATTGATCTGATTGTGGATTTAGAAACCGTTCAGCCTGTGCAATCCGTGGCGATGAATTTTATGCAAATTACCGGCCCTGGCGTATATATGCCCGGCGAAATGAAAGTGCTTTTTTCCACAGACGGGAAAGATTTTCAAACCGTAGGCATGGTGCCAAATGATATTTCAGATCAAGAGGCAAAACTAACTTTTAAACGATTTGAACTCAAATTGCCGCAGGCCGTTTCCACCCGCTTTATTCAGGTGAAGGCAAGCAATCCCAAACGGGGGTATTTGTTTGCCGATGAGATTATTGTGTATTAAATTTTTAAAAAAAGCCAACCAGTACCTTACGTTTCTTTGATTGGCTATTTGTGTTTCAATTAGTAAACATGCATAAAAAAAACAGCTACTTTTAATGTAACTGTTTGATTTTCAATGTGATCCGGATTGGATTCGAACCAATGACCTACTGCTTAGAAGGCAGTTGCTCTATCCAACTGAGCTACCGGACCATTTCTTTTTAATATATATTTTACCGACACCTGATTTCAGGTATTTCTCTCGTTCTCTGGCGGCTACCCGTGTTGGAAGCTCTTCAAAAAAGAACAATT
>JBDHYK010000351.1:0-3090 GCA_039811305.1 Niabella sp. | reverse complement strand
GAATACCATTTTGGCGCCTGGCGAGAAAATGCAAAAGATTTGTTTGGCAAAGACAGCGAAGCAGAAAAAGAAATTGAAGATTTTAAGGAAATAGAACAAAAAGGTTTTTCCGATGATGATAAAGTAGATGTATTGGAAGATAGTTTACCCATCAAAGCCAATCACTTTTTGTATTTATCAGGAACTCCATTTCGTGCCATTCATTCGGGAGAATTTATTGAAGAGCAAATTTTCAATTGGACCTATTCAGACGAACAGCGAGCCAAAGAAAACTGGGCTTCGACCCTTCGACAAACTCAGGGCGCAACCTACCTTCCAAATCCTTATGCAAGTTTGCCAAGAATGGTCATGCTTACTTACCAACTTCCTGAAACCATTACCAAAGTGGCGGAGTTGGGCGAGTTTGATGGTTTTGACTTAAACATATTTTTTAAAGCCGAAGGCGAAGGAAGCAAAGCCCATTTTAAATATGAAGATGATGTGCAAAAATGGCTGGATTTAATTCGTGGTTCATTCTCTGAACAAATTATTGATACGCTAAAATTAAAAAGCGAAAAGCCGCCTTTGCCCTATTCCGATGCACGACTGAAAAGCGTATTAAATCATACCTTTTGGTTTTTGCCTTCGGTGGCTGCTTGCCACGCAATGGCAAACTTGTTGAAAAAACGGAACAACCAGTTTTATCACGATTACAAAGTAATCATTGCAGCAGGTACAGAAGCGGGAATTGGTGTAAAAGCATTGGAGCCTGTTTTAAATGGGATGGACGAACCCTTACAATCAAAAACCATTACCCTTTCTTGTGGCAAACTCACAACAGGCGTTTCAGTAAAACCGTGGACAGGAATTTTTATGCTTAGAAATTCATCAAGTCCCGAAACATATTTTCAAGCAGCTTTTCGTGTGCAAACACCTTGGGTTATTAAAAATCCCGACAGCAAATCGCCCAACAAAGAAGAAATACTAAAAGAAGAATGTTATGTGTTTGACTTTGCACCCAACCGGGCATTAAAACAAATTGCTGAATACGCCTGCAACTTGAATGTTAATGAAAGCAATCCGGAAAAAAATGTTGAAGAATTTATAAACTTCTTGCCTGTGTTGGCCTATGATGGCAGTTCAATGAAACAAATTGATGCCGCAGGAATTTTGGATATTGCAATGAGTGGCACAACGGCAACCTTGCTTGCCCGACGATGGGAAAGTGCTTTATTGGTAAACGTGGACAACAACACGCTTTCTCGCTTAATGAACAACGAAGAAGCAATGAAAGCCTTGATGAACATTGAAGGTTTCCGAAACTTAAACCAAGAAATTGAAACCATCATCAACAAATCAGATAAAATCAAAAAAGCCAAAAAAGAAGGTACAGACGGATTGTCGGCAAAACAAAAAAAAGAACTAACCCAAGAAGAAAAGGAATACAAGAGTTTACGAAAACAAATACAGGAAAAGCTAATCAAGTTTGCGACACGGGTTCCTATTTTTATGTATCTGACAGATTATCGTGAACGCAGTTTGAAGGATGTAATTACAAAACTCGAGCCTAAACTCTTCCGTAAAGTGACAGGCTTAAACGTAAAGGACTTTGAATTATTGGTGAGTTTAGGTGTATTCAATTCTGCCTTAATGAATGATGCTGTTTACAAATTTAAACGCTACGAAGACGCCAGTTTGGAATACACGGGTATAAACAAACACGCAGGAGAAGACATCGGGCTTTACGACACCACACTAACACGAAAAGAATATTTGACATTTAAAGAAACGAATTAAAACAACCAACGCATTTGGTGGCACATTTGCAAAACCGCATCCGGCTGTGGCGGAATAAAATGCCACGAGGCCAACGCACCAAGACAGACTCGAAATGAACGGACTGTATGGTCCTGCAATAGGTTGACTCCAAAAATGTGGATAAGTCAACTAAAAACAGGACAGAAAATGCGCTGTAAAACAAGTTCCAACACACCGGGGAGTAAAAAACAAAGCGCCCAGCGCTGAGGCACGCAGCAATTATTCTACACAGAAGCCTTCGTTCCAAAACCAAAGGCCAAAAGTAAAAGTAAAAGAAATGTGTCGGGTTTTTGGCAATAGCAAACAGGCTTACTATAAGCAGTTGCAGCCAAACAAAAACACGACAGTTAAGGAAGAAAGCATTGTTGGGCTGGTTAAAAAGAAACAAGAGCTTAGGGCGAAAACCCAATTGATTTTTTTGGAAGAAAATAATTGTACTTTTGTCATAATAATTTGATTGAATTTGGAAACTAATACGAGGGTAGATTTAAGTGCGTTAAATGACAAACAGCAAGACGCTGTAATTAGCGAAGAAAAGCGACTTTTAGTTCTTGCGGGTGCTGGTTCGGGAAAGACAAAAACACTTTTACAAAAACTCATTTACTTAATAGAAGAAAAAAGCGTAAGTCCTTCAAGTATTCTTGCAATTACATTTACAAAAAATGCAACCAACGAAATGCTTGACCGACTTATTATTTCAGCAGACGAAAGCGGGCAATATGAAAAGCAACTTTTTAACAAGCGAAAAAGCATTGCAGACAAAGACAAGGAAAGGTTTTTGCAACAGAAAAAATATACTTGGATTGACAGTCTTACGGTCAAAACATTTCACAGTTTTTGTTACAGCGTTTTGCGCAACTATGGTGTAAATGAATTCGACAATAAATTTAAAATTATCGGGGACGAGAAACGAAGCGAAGATAATGAACTGTCAAAACACGTTGCACCAGAAACTGCATTTGAAGTAATGCACAAGCTATTGATTGAAGAATGTGAGGACACAGAATATCTGTTAAAACTAAAACGCTACATTCTTGATTACATCATTGACAAAATACATTTAAAACAAGTTGACCCAAGACTTTTGCCGAATAACGGAAAATATTTTACAACACTTAACGGAACAAAAGTTCGTTCCAAATCTGAACAATATATTGCGGATTGGTTATATCGTCATAGTATCAAATTTGAATACGAGCCTTTATTAAACGTAAAAGACTTTTCGTTTAATCCTGACTTTTATATTCCTGACGCAAATCTTTACATTGAACACATCAGCGACAAAAGTTATTC
>JBDHYK010000350.1:0-3104 GCA_039811305.1 Niabella sp. | reverse complement strand
GACTTAAAAATCACCACACAGGGCGACCTGCACATTGACGAGCATCATACCATTGAAGATACAGGGATTGCTCTTGGTGAAGCGTTTGCAATCGTACTTGGAAATAAAGCAGGCATACAGCGGTATGGGTTTTTGCTGCCCATGGACGATTGTCTGGCACAGGTAGCCATAGATTTTGGGGGACGCCCCTGGATGGTATGGGATGCAGGTTTTAAAAGAGAAAAAATTGGAGAAATGCCAACTGAGATGTTTTACCATTTTTTCAAATCCTTTAGTGATGCAGCAAAATGCAACCTAAATATTAAAGCAGAAGGAGAAAACGAACATCATAAGATAGAAGCCATTTTTAAAGCTTGGGCAAAAGCTATTAAAATGGCAGTTAAAAGAACCGCCGGGGATAACCAGCTACCCAGCACCAAAGGGGTTCTATAAATAGTAAGTTCATGAATGTAATTATCATAAAATATAATGCGGGAAATATCCAATCTGTGTTATTTGCTTTAGAGCGTATAGGGGTACGAGCAAAAGTCTCGGAACATGCAGAAGAAATTTTATCTGCGGATAAAATTATTTTTCCGGGAGTGGGAGAAGCCAGTACCGCAATGAAATATTTGAAAGAACATCAACTCGACAAGGTTATAAAAGCGGCTAAGCAACCCGTTTTAGGCATCTGTTTAGGCTTGCAGCTCCTGTGCAAGCATAGCGAAGAGAACAATACCGACTGCCTGGACATTTTTGAAGCCGAAGTAAGAAAATTCAGGAGTGAGAATTTGAAAATCCCTCATATCGGGTGGAACTACGTTCACACAACTGAGGATCCCATATTTAAAAACATAAAAAACGATGCCTACTGGTATTTTGTACACAGCTACTATGCCGAACTCAGTTCCGACACAATAGCAACAACAGAATATGAAACTGTTTTTAGCAGCGCACTGCATCGCAATAACTTTTATGGCGTACAATTTCATCCCGAAAAAAGCGCGGAAGCCGGACAGCAGATTTTTAAAAATTTTTTGAGCCTCTAACTACTGGTAAAACGATTTGTACTATTGAACGAAGGGTTGCGCGAGGTACTTTATATAGGGTGTAAACATGATATTGCAGATAAATTAGTTAACTTTGGGCGATTGAAAATGATCCAGACAAAAAAAACTAACATGAAATGATCCAAATAAAACTTTTTATAAAAGAATAAAAATTCAAACGAATACCATGCAAATAATACCAGCTATTGACATTATTGACGGAAAAGCCGTTCGCTTAGTTAAAGGAGATTACCATAAGAAAAAAGTATATAGCGAAAACCCATTAGAAGTTGCTCAGCGTTTTGAAAATGCAGGACTGGAGCGCCTGCACATGGTGGACTTAGACGGAGCCAAAGACGGCAAAGTAAGAAACTGGAAAGTGTTGGAAACCATTGCTTCCAAAACTCGCCTGGCTATTGATTTCAGTGGAGGTATCAGCAGTGAAAAGGATGTGGAAATTGCTTTTAATTCGGGGGCAAAATATGCAGCCGTTGGAAGTATGGCTGTAAAAAAACCCTTGGTATTTCAGGATTGGTTGAATACCTTCGGAGTTGACAAGTTTATATTAGGAGCCGATGTTTTAGACGAGAAGATTATGATAAAAGGGTGGACCGAAGCCACAGATATTAATATTTTTAATATACTAAAGCACTATCGGGCAAAAGGTCTTACCCAGTTTTTTTGTACCGACATAAGCAAGGACGGCTTACTACAGGGCACTTCTACTGCGCTTTATAAGAAAATTCTGGATCAGGTAGAAGGCATTCAACTCATCGCCAGTGGCGGCGTCAGCAGCCTGCAGGATCTGGAAGAACTCCGTAAAGTAGGATGTAGCGGCGCGATCGTGGGCAAGGCGATTTATGAAGGAAAAATTGCGCTGGAAGACCTTAGTAAGTTTTAATATGTTAGCAAAAAGAATCATCCCCTGCCTGGATATTAAAGACGGACAGACCGTTAAAGGCACGAATTTCGTGAATCTACGCCATGCTGGCGACCCCGTAGAACTGGCAATGCGCTATAGTGAAGAAGGTGCGGATGAATTGGTTTTTTTAGACATCACAGCTACAATAGACAAACGAAAAACCCTGTCCGAGCTGGTACGAAAAATAGCCACGCATATTAATATTCCTTTTACCGTGGGCGGAGGTATTCATACCGTTGAAGATGTGTCTGTACTGCTTGATCATGGAGCGGATAAAATATCAATAAATACGGCTGCTGTAAAGAACCCGCAATTGATCAGCGATCTGGCTTTGAATTTCGGCAGTCAGTGTGTAGTGGTTGCGGTTGACATAAAACTGATTGACGGGGTTTGGAAAGTGGTTACCCACGGCGGAAGAACCCCCACCAACTGGGTTGCTACGGAATGGGTTCAGCAGTGCGAGCAATTGGGTGCCGGCGAAATTCTGCTAACCTCTATGGAAAATGACGGCACGAAATCAGGCTTCGCCATAGATATCACCCGCGAAATCAGCAGCATGCTGAATATTCCCGTCATCGCATCAGGAGGAGCCGGTACCATGGAGCATTTTGTTGACATTTTTACAAAAGGCGCCGCAGACGCCGCTTTAGCCGCCAGTATTTTCCATTTTAAAGAAATTGAAATACCCGCGTTAAAAAAATATCTGGCCGAACAGAATATTCCCGTGCGGCTCTAAAACCATTATTACACAAAAGCACTTCATACACTATGAATATCAATTTTTCAAAGACTCCTGATGGGCTTATCCCGGCAATTATTCAGGATGCCCAGACCCAACAGGTTTTAATGTTAGGGTATATGAATGAAGAAGCACTTGAAAAAACCCAAAAAGAAGGCAAAGTAACTTTTTATAGCCGCAGTAAACAGCGGTTATGGACAAAAGGAGAGACCTCAAACCACTTTTTGATTGTGAAAGAAATATTGGAAGACTGTGATAAGGATACTATTTTAATTAAAGCTACGCCGCAGGGACCCACCTGCCACACCGGAACTACCAGTTGCTTTGGAACCGATAATGACGAGTTCAGTTTACAGGAACTTGAAACTATTATTAGCGACCGAAAAAATAATCCCACCGAAAAATCTTATACTGC
>JBDHYK010000349.1:0-3106 GCA_039811305.1 Niabella sp. | reverse complement strand
TGGGTCTTTGGGTATTTTAGTTTTCATGGTTACTATTTTAGGTGAACATTTTGGTAATTTACAGTACCACAAAGTAACCTATCCCCGAAGGGGATATTCAAGTTGGGCAGCGGATATTTTATGCCATTTTGCCGGATATTTTAGCTATCTTTATCCTAATGGCTTATTGAACGTAAAAGCCTAAATTTGAACCATTGATAAATACAACTATTATGGAGAAAAAGATACACGAAGGCCGGAATGTAAAGCGTTTCCGCGAAATGCTGGGCATTAAACAGGAAACCCTGGCTTATGAGTTGGGCGATGACTGGAACCAGAAAAAAATATCCATATTGGAAACCAAAGAGACCATTGATGTGCCCTTACTCCAACAAATCTCCACTGCTTTAAAAATACCTGTGGAGGCAATACAGAACTTTGATGAAGAAGCGGCTATTGCATACATCAATACGTTCAATGATAGCAGCTCAAATCATGGAACAATTGGCAACAATTATAATTGTACTCTTACCTTTAATCCACTTGAAAAAATGATTGAGGTGTACGAACGGATGCTTCAGCAACAAAAAGAAATGATTGAGAAGTTGGAAAAGTTGATTGTAGGAAAATAAAAAGCGTAAACAATCAAAATCGTTTAGATAATATGTTATTCATTGAGCTTATTTCAGAATTAGTAAGTTTATCTAATTATGAATGAAGAAAAAAAACCAATTTTCACATCATCGCTTTTCGATTTTGAGGTTGTAGAAGATAACAATAAAAAAGCTGCTGAAAATTACGATCGAATAATTAAAAGTGGCGATCATCGGTCGAGAATTATTTTAGCAGGAATAATTGTCGAATACTATTTTGATAGGATATTGAAATGTTTTTTTATAGATTACAAAAACTTGTCCGATAGAAGTGATTTTACATTTTCATTCAAAATAAGCTTGCTTAAATCAATGCGGTTGATACCGATTGATGTTATAATAATGTGCGATTTAGTAAGAAAAGTGCGAAATGTTTTTGCGCATAATTTTGAAATTGATGCTATTGAACAAATCGACAGCAAACTAATCAAACATATCAATCAACTGTATCTTGAAAAAACAAAATCAAAAGAAGATAAGGAACTTATCGAAAAATTTCATGCAATATACTCAGTTGGATACAGTGAATTAAGAACTTATGAAAGGAATATAAAATTACTTAGAGAAACATTGGATAATCCAAACTTCGAAATGGAGATTCAAAAAACAAATGAGGAAAGACTGCATCATTTTCATGATAAACTAAGACAGGAAGGCCCAATTAGAATAATTGATAGAGGTAATGGAGAAATTGAAGAAATTTATCCACATCACTTTTCAGTTATTAAAAAGAAAAATAGTAATAAAAAATAGAGGTATCTTTTGATGTACGACTATGAGTTCATCTTTTGCAAAATATCGAAAAACATTAGCAGAGTATAAACAATGCAGAAATTTTTAGACAGTTCAAATTATTAATTGGAAGAGAAGCCATAAAATGAGTGCCGAAATAATCAATCAATTAGGATTCCAGTTTGATTCCGTCTTTAATGTGAAAGGGCGGTTATCTATTTCAGACTTCTTTCCAAAATCAAAAGTTCGTTGTGGAATTTACTTGCTCAATTTTTCCGATGGTACTTTTTATATTGGACAAGCCATTGATACAGTAAGACGATTTGCTCAACATAGGAAAAATTACAATAATATAGAAAGATTATGGTTTCAATCGGTAAAAAAAGACAAATTGAATGAAGTCGAACAAAAGTTAATTCATGAAGCAGAAATGCAAGGACTTCTGTTAACTAATAAAACTTTCGTTTCTAACATAATCGGTGAAACGGACCTTGACTTAATTATTTTGCCGGCCGAACAAGAAAACTGGTTTGCCGAAGACATTGAAATTTCAAATGATGGATACGATTTGTACCATACTGTTGAAGCAGAACATAAAATAAAATATCGACAAAGCTTTGACAAGCTAAAGCAAGTTGAAAATTATCCGCAGTTCAAACGAATTTTAAATTTGTATATTAAAAAGTGTTTACCTGCTTACAAAAAAACAGAATTATCGTTTTGGGCATTAAGTTGTATGCCGTCGACAAATAGTAATACTTATCCAAGGTATTTCTGTGTGAATGTAAATGCGATGGAAGTTTTTGTTTTAGGTTATGAGCGTAGGACAAAAGAAATATTTACTTTTATAGTTACAACAAGCCTTTTCTTTGACAATGAGGAGGAACTTAACCGGCTTTATAGCAATTACAAAACTTTGGAAGCAGAACGGTCTGAGTACAGAGCCGCTGGAGCAGATCAAGTGCGGTTTCATTTTTCCGATTTGGATGAACTTGAAAACATGCTGTTAAACGAACCTAAAGTTCTTAAATCTATTAAGGAACTCAACTTGCGTCTTATGCGAAAAGGAGGAACAATTTATTCACCATTTCATTGCTTTGATTTAGCAAACGATATTTTAACGTAGAGAGCAAAAAACGTTTAGCGGCTTCGCCGCCAAACAAGAAATCCAAACCAGCGCATCCAACATTACCCGTAGGCACATCATCAGGCACATTGTTTTTTATTTGGGCGTGCTCCCTGCCCCATCGAGTTTGCGTTAATTTTAAAAGCATATTTTCATTTTCAGGCAGGGGTCGGGCTATACGCTTGTAGTCCTCATTGCGCTGCGCTCCATTGCGGGCTACCGCTTCTATCCCTCACGCACTCAAAATAAGTAAAGCCCCCACCCTCCACCCGCGCTGCTTTACCTATTTTTCGCAGGCAAAGCGGTATGTAAAGGTTGCTCAACCGCAACCATTACATATATTTAATTTTAAAAATTTCTTTTGGCCTTACTTCAAGTAAAAAATTAAATAACATAGCTATTTAACATAATGCCATAACATTATAGGAAAAATACTTGCTTTTCCCCAAAAGCATTTTTGTCAATCATTTTTATTAAAAGAAAAGTAAAAAATGTGTACTTCTGTAAATCTACTTACATTATTGTAGTAGATCGTACATGATTATTTAAACACAATCTTATGAAAGAGGTAGTGATTTTTGTTAATAAACGCGAAATTTGAAAATTTCCTTCTTCT
>JBDHYK010000348.1:0-3106 GCA_039811305.1 Niabella sp. | reverse complement strand
GGGCTGTAAAAAAAGAAGATAGTGCGTACACTTCTCCCTCCACAGCACTGTACCAGAAGGAATCGCTAAATGTATAGGCAAGTGCACCAACAACACCAGCTGCCATTACGGTGAATAACTGTGGGTTGGATAAGTTTTCGCCCACGTTCACATACATTTTCCGGGCAAAATGGGTAATGCTCCAAAAAAGAAATAAGATGGTGGCTGCGCTGGCAGTTGCGCTCATAAAGTTAACAGCATTAGCAGCCGTCATAGGATTATCTCCAAACAAAATTATGAAAAACCTCCCCAACAAGGTGAACATGGGAGCTCCGGGCGGGTGGGGGAGCCCCAATTTATAGGCGCTTGCTACAAACTCGCCACAGTCCCACAGGGAACCACGGGCTTCGCGGGTCAACATGTACGTTAATAAAGCGGTGGCAAAAACCGCCCAGCCGGTAAGGTTATTTACTTTCCTGAAATTCATAGCCAAAATACATTAGATTGATGGGCGCAAAAATAGGGATAATGCAGGTTTATTGGTAAAAAGTTTAGCCTGAGTTGTTAATGAAAGAATAAACTGTAGCAAACCCATTGCAGTGTTATTGTGCCAATTGGAAATGAAAGCGGTACCTGTGGCATGGATCCCAGCACTAAATTGTAGAGGTTCAACTTGCTGATTTATCTTCTAAATGGGTTGTCGTACCAGGTTGAATTGATTTCCCGCACAAAAATTTCAATCTGCCGGTCTTGTTTGTTTTTCATATTATATGGCTGTTTCAGGTTGCCACCATAGAATAATGCAACGGTTTGATAGATTTTGGTATTAAACCAGCCTTTGTACTCTTCCAAAATGTCGTAACAGTCGTTGCCGGTTTCACGATTGATGAGCTTCATTAAAATCTCTCCCTGATAAACGGAGAGGTTTTTTATTTTATCGCCAAACTCTTCCTTCAGTTGTTTTTCTTTCGACTTGATGATAGATTTTCGGTTTTTTCTATCATCAACATTTTCCAATTGCTGCTTGATTTCGTTAATAGTGGCGCCGGCTGTTTTCGCATAGGGGTAGGTTACATACACGGCATTTCGCAACCGGGCCCATTCGGCTTTGAATTTAGCCAGCTCGGTCAGAGACAGATTTGAGAGCCAAATATTTTCCTCTTCATTATAAGAAAGCATTTTAAAATCGTCGTAGTTGCTACCGTACCAGATGGCGGCTACAACCAAACTGTCATTGGGCCCCCAGTCTTTCATAATCTCTTCTAAAGTGGGTTTGGGGGGTATGGCAATAGAGTCCTGTTTTTGCGCGTACACAGGCTGTGCTGCGCCAAACAGTAGCATCACCATCACAGTAATGCAACAACGATATCTTAAATTGAGGTTCAAGCTACCAAAGGTACTACAGAAAAGACGATTTTTAAGCCGTAGGTGCAACAACACGGCATTTAAGAATTGTTAAAAAAACTGCCAATTTAGGCTATAGATGCTTTTTTCCATCGCTTGGCCATACTTATCAAACTTCCCACAACGCAAAGAACCACCCCTGCCCATACCAGATTGATATAGGGAAATTTATAGGCTTTAAGGGTAACATACTGTAACACGCTGTCTGATTCCTTTACTCCGATTTCTGCTTGCTCGCCTTTCACATTATTAAGTTGCAGAACTAAGTTTTGTGCCATGATGGTATCCAGAGATTGAAAAAGCGTTTGTCCATCACGTTTTATCAGCAATAAATCGCTTTGATACGAGGATCCCATGAGTTGTTGCACTTTTATGGAGGCGGTGTAGCCGATGTCGGTTTTTTCAAAACCACCAACGGGCAGATTGTCCTTCCCAATTAGTTTTTCCAAAATCAGGTATCCTTTACTGTAAAAAATGGTATCGCCTGGTGCCTGCCAGCTGTAACGGAATTGTGCCGTGTCTTTGTTTTTGGAGGGATCGGGCAGGGCAGACACATAAGTAAAAACGTCATGATCCCAGTAATGTCTCGAATCGGGGTTGGCCATCAGCCCTTCGTTGCCTTTGTAATTGACAAAAGCATTTGGCCAAAGGGTGAAATTTTCGTTTTTAGAAGAAAAATCAATTTTAAAAAAAGTCTGTTGTTTTTTAGGATGTGCCGAGTCTCCCATATAAGTAACTTTGTACTTCCCCATCGTCATCGGCATCCCTTTTACCAGGGTAAGGTTTTCTCCCGTTTTTTCTTTGCTTTCATTGCCAAAATTAATGGCAATCCCGCTGGTATTGACGGATAGTACTTCTTTTTTGCCAGATGAGAGTAAAATTCCCAATACCAAAACGCCAAAACCCAGGTGGGCAACCGAGCCTCCACTGTTAATGAGCTTTCCTTTTAATGCGCTAAAGATGTACAGGGCGTTGCCCACGATCGCATATACACTTGCCAGGGTAGCCAGCCATATATTGATGAGAAACCCCAAGCCATGTTTGTCGTAATTGATTTTTACAACCACCAAAATAAAAGTGCCTATCAGTGCGCTAATGAGTGTGGGCAGCGCAATTCCTTTTAAAAAGAACTGCCTGGGAGTAGATCTATACTTAAAATACTGTGCCACAGCCGTTAACACACCAATAATAACGGCTACTAACACCTGTATCTGATTGTAACGAAACTCATTATCTTCTCCCGGAGCGGTATTTAAATTAAACAGCTTATTGAATACAGGCAAACTGGTTTGTACTATAATAATCATTGCCGCCATGAAAAAAACGAGCGAGCCGATGAACATCCAAAACTCTCGCGAACCAGCACTTTCTTCTTTCTGAATAGCGGGCACCTGTTTGTTCATGAAGAGAATAAACACCGCTATGCCCGAAAGAATTACGTACAGGGGAAACCCCGGAATAAGATCTGCCAGGAAATACGTTGCTAAAGCAAGCGCACCCGTTACTGCCGCTATGATACCTTGTTGTTTGGAAGTAGCTGCTGCGCAGAACGGCGCCAGCCATACGAATACGATGATAAATAAAAAGAGTTGCCCGTTCATACCAATGTCGGCAAAGGCGTGCACAGAAGATTCTCCCAGAATGCCGCTTTTGGTAAGAAACGAGGAGTATAAAACAAAAAGAAATGCTAGTACCAAAAAAAGAAAGGTAGAACGCAGCGAAT
>JBDHYK010000347.1:0-3114 GCA_039811305.1 Niabella sp. | reverse complement strand
CTTCGCTGGCGGATGTATCCACGTTCATCACCAATGCCCTGCAATCACTGACCCCCGATACTGTCATTTCTACATGCAGATTCCCATATGTTTTTCAATATCTTAATTGGACTATCTAATATTTATATTTAGTATTATTCGTAGAGAAAGCCCGATTTACCTGCCCTCACCTGCTGGGGTGGCAGGCAAGTTTTGGCTAGAGAGAAGTTGGTGAAATAAACAGTTCTATGTGAAACGGGGCGGTTCTTGTTTTATTTCTGCTTAAAAACAGGCACTGTGCTGCAAGGTTCTCCATACATGATGCTCTTGGCAACGGGTAGTAGTATTCTGGTGATTTCAGCATAAGCATAGGCTTCTACTTTCACATCGCCACAGCCTTTGATTACGATGCGGGCGCCCTGATAGGGTTCCAAATGAATTTGTTGCAGGTTGAAAATGAATTTTTGTTGGAGAAGGGCGCTCTTATCACCTACTCCTACATAGGATGCCACAGGTTGCAGATAGGAAACAATGAGCATGTAAGCCCATAAGGGTATAATGGCATCTGCCGTGCATATAATCCCCACAATAGCCCCCTGAAACTGCTGCCAGTTGGTTTGTTTTAAGGCTTCACGAAAATCTTTTTCTTTCAAAATCATTTCCATGAACAGAAAGTCTTTGATATCTATGAGAACGACTTTTTCTTTGGGGTAAAAGGGCTCCAAATCGAGAGTTACGATGCCGCTTTCGGTTACTTTATTTCTCAGAGTCTCCATCATAAGAGTAGTAACAATTGAATTTTCAGGATGTTTGAAAAATAGAATAAAAAGTAAAAGCCCCGTAGATTCGGGGCTTTAATTATTTGGACAGATTTCGGTATTGCTGTTCTAAAAAAGGGGTTTAATAGAACTTATTTCTGTAGTCTTTTATTGTAGCAGCTTGTTGTAATACCTGAATGGATTGGAAAGCGGCTTGTTGTTTCATCTCTTTCTCACGGTTCAGTTTTCCCTCGTACAAATTGGTGTTTTGCACCGGTGTGCTGGTGATGTTATCCACTCGTACCACGTAAATACCCTGGATTCCGGGGATGGCATCAGGAATTACCTTGCCTAAATAGGTTTTGTTGAAAGAGGCTCCCAGTACTTTCGGTTCAAAGCCCAGCATCTGGCTACCACCACTACCAGAAAACTGTAAGCTATCTGCTACCTGTACGGTTTGTTTAAAAGTTGAAGCAGCAGCTTCCAAAGTGGTTACTTTACCAAGTTTGTTTTTAATAATGTCGGCTTTTTTTAAATTTCTTAAATAAGGCTCAATTTGAATTCTCACTTTGTTCACGGGCATAGTGCCTTCATCGTTGATTTCGGTAACGATGCCCACTACTTCAAATTCGCCTACTCTTTCGGGGCCAATAATTTTGTTCAGGTCTGTGTTATAGATGTTTTTAACGAAAGCTCGTGAAACACCTAAGCCCATTATATTGTTTCCAGATGGGGGAATTTCCGTAGCCAACGACTTATTGGCCAGATGCTCTTTTTGTAATTTATCGCCCAAAGCGTCAAAAGTTTTTAAATCCTTAGCTTCTGCAGCAAATTTTGTGGCTGCATTTCTGGCCGCCATATCTGTTTCCTGGCTGGCCACAATGGGTTTGGATATGTATGCAATTTTATACGCCATACTGCTTCCTTTTTGCGAAAGGATTTCGATATAGTGGTATCCGTAATTGGTTTTTACAACGCCTTTAGAACCGGTGGGGTTGCCAAAGATAAAGTCGTTAAACTCGGCTACCATTTGTCCTGCTGGTACATTTTCGTAAACTCCTTTATTGCCTGCACTACCGGGGTCATCGGAGAATTTAACTACTAATGAATCGAAATTAGATCCGGATCGAATGGCTAAGGCAATACTGTCTGCCAGGTGCCTGGCGGTTGCAGAATCTCTGATCGGTACCATTTGGCCAGACTGTGGGTCGGGTTGCATGGTGCCTATTAAAATATGACGGATGTTTACAGTATCGGGGATGCTCTTTGCGCCAATTACTTTTGCAAGTGCATAGTTATTACCGTCAATATAGGGGCCATAAATATGCCCAGCTCCAACTCTGAAGATGGAATCTTTCATCGGCACCTGTATTCTGCTGCCGCTGATATAGCTGTTGTAGAACGTATTGATCCCCTGGCTGATTAAAAAATCGTTGACATTATGAGTGGTGTCAAAAGCCGTTTTAAGTTCCAGAATGTTTTTCATAGAAGCATTGCTATCTGCAGCAGTAGGCTGGGCGCTGAAAGCTACGTATTGAATGCTCCGGCTCTCGGTTTGTTTAAAATCGTCTTTGTGTTTGTTGATAAACTTTTGAACATCACTGTCCGAAACCTTCACTGTAGAGTCGGGTATGCTGGTATAGGGTTCGGTTACATAAGATATTTTAGACATAAGGCTGTTGTCGGCATTTTGCTTTTCCAGCAGCCATTTAGGAAGGTTGATGCTATTCACCAACAGGGCATCGTATTTTGCTGCAAGAAATTGAAATACCAACTGGTCTAAAAATGCATTTAATTGGGCTTTTTGCTCAGCAGTTCCCTTGGTCTTTATCTGGTTGATTTGTTGTTGGGCTACGGCGCCATTATACTCTCCCGTATTTGGATCGGTAAAGGCCTGCGCCAGTTCGCGGGGAGGATTACTGCCAAAAAGCATATCGTTTAGTTCTTTTTTACCGATGGACAGTCCCAGTTTTTCGGTTTCTTCTGATAAAACTACCCTTGCAATTTCCTGGGTCCAGGCCGCATCGTTGGCTCTTTGTGCCACTTGTTCGCCCCCGCCCATTCCCTGAGCCTCCATTTGCTGGGTTTGCTGCTCTACCAAGCCCTGAAAGTCCTGAATATCAACAGTTTTGCCATTTATCTTTCCCACAGTCATAGAAGTGCTGTTGAATAAACTTCCACCATTCTCAAACGCAAGCATCACTACAAATATTACTAAGGAGATACCTATGATAACGGCCATTAACTTACCATACTTTTCCTGAATCTGCTGTATTATTGACATACGATTACGATATAAAATTTTAAAAAGGTCGGCAAAAATAGCACTTTTGAAGATATGAACAAACTGCAGACAAATTAAGGGTGCGAAAATAGC
>JBDHYK010000346.1:0-3156 GCA_039811305.1 Niabella sp. | reverse complement strand
CCTGGACACACCGGAAGACGGAAGATGCTGATATATACTTTATCTCCAATCCGGAAAACACAAGCAGGGAACTGAATTTATCTTTTAGAGTTACAGGATCGCAACCTCAATTCTGGAATCCGGTTAATGGAACGATTAGCACCATCACCAATTGGGAATTGCAGGAGGGACGGATCCATATAAAGCTTCCCTTACACGCCCATGAATCTGGTTTTGTCATATTCAGGAAAGGAGTAGCGGCGGTGAAGATAGATAAGGTGAAAAGAACAACTCAGCCAATCGCCGACATTAGCCGCAATTGGACGGTACAATTTGATCCTGCATTTGGCGGGCCAAAAACTGCTGTTGCTTTTCCTTCCCTTACACTGTGGAATGAACATGCTGATGCTGCCATCCGGTATTACTGTACGGCATTGTATCAAAATGAATTTACTTTAGATGCGGTTAATAAAGACAGCCCCATTTACCTCACCATTGATAGCGTATTCAATATGGCCACCGTTACTATCAATGGTATTGATTGCGGCACCATCTGGACACCCCCTTATAGGCTTGATATTTCCAAAGCCATAAAACCCGGAAAAAATGCCATCGAAATAAAAGTGAGTAATACCTGGCGCAACAGGTTGATTAAAGATCTGAGCCTGCCGGAAGAAGAACGCATTACCTGGACCACAGCACCGCTGGAATCTCTACAAAACAAACCTTTATTGAAAGCTGGTTTGGAAGGGAAGGTGCGGATTGAGCAATAGGGTAGTGGGGAAGAAATACAATAGAAGTTCAGCTACAACAGGCAATGTCAACAAGGCTTTTATATGAAGAATAAGAAGTTCCGGATCAAAAAACCGGCTTCGCATCTGTATGTTTTTAAACGATAGCACTCTGAAAACAGCACAGAATGCGCAATATGCAAAATGTGTTATTTTGGGGGCTATGTGAATGAGAATAAGAATATGAGATTTATAAAAAATTGAGCAGCAAGATTGAAAATGTTGAAATATTTGCCTATTTTCCAAACGTTGTAAGTAATTTCGTACAACCTTTACTTATGGACAAATTTCCAATAGAAGAATTTAAAAGAGATTTTATTTTCAAGACTCTTGTTCAACAGACACAATTTGAACAATGGCTGAAATCATTTTTCTTCCTCAATAATGAATTAACGGAGAGATATGATTTTATCTATCAAGACGAGTTTTACACTAAATTTTTTGAGCTATTTACAGAAGGACTATCTTTTGCAAATAAAGTTTTAGACGCTTTGCAACAAGGAAACAACGACCTCAAGCGTAATTGGTATTTAAATCTCATCAATGGTTTAAATGCAATAAGGACAGAACTTACAGACTCAGAATTTGAATACATTCAATACAGGCGACACACCTCTTGCCATATTTTTCAAAACAGCTACGAATTCATTCAAGACAACTTGCGAATAAAAAAAGAAAGAAACGGAAGACTATTGCAAGACATAAAAAAAGATTTACAGAGTTTGATACTTAAACATGGGAGCGATGAAAACATCGACTTTTATCTCAACGAAAAGCTTCAAGGGAAATTGACAGCTTTATATCACCAGTTGACCGAAAAATAAACTGCCTACAACAGGTGCATTAGCAATAGCATGGCTGAAGGAATAAACTTCGATTGCAAATCATTGTTCAGCTTTTGTTCCAGCTGACAGTACGCTATTCAACAATTGTGCTTATCTTCAACTATAATTTTTTAATTTGGCATTTGTTCCGGGCAGACAATTCGCTATTGCCATGCCATCGCAAATGCTTTACCGTTGTGGACAAACTTAGTTGAGACATCCCAACAATAGAAAAATGTTAAAATAGAAAAATATGGCTATCATCAAGTGTCCCGAATGTAATCGAGACATAAGCGATAAAGCAAAAACTTGCCCAAATTGTGGTTTCCCAATCTCAGAGCAAATTGAGGAAAACAATATTCAAGAATTAATCTTTCCTGACCTTCCAATCGCTTTAGATATTGGACAACAGATTGTCAATTGGGGAGGAAATGCTGGTTTTGAAGGTTTTTTTGAAAAAGAAGAAAATGTAATTTCAGAGATTAAAACGGGCAAAGTTCATGTTCTATTGCATGCTGATGGTATTAAACTATGTGGCAGCTTTTTTGCTCCACTTTTATCCATTCACAATAGACAATTAATCAGTATAAAACAAACGACGGGAGCCGACTTAGTAAAAGTTGACAAATCTGTAATTGGGCGAGCAGTTGTTGGTGGACTTATTCTCGGACCACTGGGTTCAATAATTGGAGGAATGTCAGGAATTGGTAACAAAGAAAAAGTAAAAGACGTATCATATTTAATTTTGAACTATTGGGACGTGTTCAAAAAGACAGCCCAAACTATATTGATAAGAGGCAATCCATCGTCAATATCTCAGTTCATTAGAAAATGGAATGAAGTAAAGGGTGAAAACTTAACTATAGAACAGCGTAATAGTTATGGAAAACTTAATGACAATGAGAAGAAACTATTAGATGTTTACAAGGCTCAAGGCATGTCTGAGGCTTTGAAACTTTATTTTCAACAAAATAATATACCAACAGACCAGACAACAGTATCAAATATCGGAACACAAGCTTACAATCATATTCAAAACTTAGCACAGGAAAACGGTGTAACAACAAAAGTAAAACCTAATACTGGATGCTTTATTGCTACAGCTTGTTATGGCGACTATGAAGCAAGAGAGGTTAGACTTTTAAGAAAATACCGTGACGACAAACTAATAAAATCATTTTTGGGAAGAAAATTTATTGCAACATATTACAAGCTATCCCCATCAATAGCTCGAAAAATCGAAACTAATGAAAAATTAAAAAGAAGAATTAGGAAAGTATTTCTTGAACCAATTATTGCTCTAATCTCCAAATAAGCCAGACGCACAACATTATGACGAATAGAAAAAAGCCTTTTATGTAAAAAGCCCAGAGTTAGCTGACTCCGGGCTTCGTTGCTTGCTTCGACAAGCTCAGTACTTCAGCAATGCAGGTTGGACTTTTCGCCTAAGTTAAAATCGGCTGATGAAATTCAAAGAAATATATTTACTATTTCACCATCGGGTTATGGAATTCATTGGCCTTTAATTGACGAAGATTTGGCAATAGGCTCACTATTGGCAA
>JBDHYK010000345.1:0-3176 GCA_039811305.1 Niabella sp. | reverse complement strand
TGGTGCATGCAAAAACCAAACAAAAATTTGTCAAGGTGGTAACACTATCTAACCAACAGAAAGCCATTCTCAAGGCTTTAAAGTGTAGTGTATAAAATAGGGGTTAAATTTGGGTAATTAGGATAATAAATGCCGTAGCATTCATCCATTTACTGTCTAAAAAATAAGCCGAAAGATGCTGTGCTGTGGCTAATAATAATGCTCCCAACAACATAAACCGCATTTTACCCAAACCTCCGATTATCATGGCTACTACTGCATAAAGCAACCAGTTAAAACCCATTGTAGGTATCATATCGGTATCGGCTGCAATAAGAATACCTGCACAAGCTGCCAAGCCCGAACCCAACACAAAGCTCCAAATCACTGCCTGGCTTTTAGAAATACCCAGAATACTGCTCAGCTCAGGATTGGAAGAAACGGCTTTTATCTTTTGACCGATGGCTGTCTTCTCTAAGAACAGCCAACTTAAAAATAATAAAACGATACTTGGATATTGAGAATCAAACTTTGGTTTTTGCAAATTTAATTTTAGTTTTTAATTTTTGTTCTGTTTTACTCTTTAATTTGTTTTGGTATGGTTTTATTTGCTGGCATATAACAAGTCCCCCTTTAGTCGCATCAGTTCTGTTTCCGCCAGTTTTGTGTTATAGCGGGCGGCGATCAGGCGATCGTAGGCTTGTGCCAGGCTTAGTTGCGCCTCACGAAGTTGTAGCAGGGTGGCGTGGCCCCATTGGTAAGACTGATATAAAATATTTACATTTTCCTGCGCCAGCAATATGTTTTCCTCTTCTAATTTCAATTGCTTTTTTTGTTGTTGATAATCCTGAAAACGGTTCGTCATATAAAGGAGGAGGAGCGAACGCTGGTTTTCATAAGCTAATTTTTGAAAGTCTAAGGTTAGTTTATCCTGCTTGATCTGTTTTTGCACCCTAAACTGATTGAAAATGGGAATACTCATCCCAAACCCATAGTTAAAACCATTGACCTGGTTTAGTTTTGTTGAAAACGGGTTAATTGCTATCTGGTTTGTATTTCGGTTGAAATTATAGGCAGCATTAAAATTAAGGATGGGCCAACGACTGGCAAGGCTCTCTTTTAATGTATAGGTTGAAATCGCAATTTTGGTTCGGGCAAGCAGGAGGCTGGGGTTGGTTTGATCAATGCCTTCCTGCAAATCGCCCAGGACGATTGACTCGTTCACAGGAATGGAATCGGGCACCATAAATTCCTGTGATTGGATTTTACTGTTCATCGCCTGCACTAATTGCTCTTTCAATTGCTGAACAAATGTTTCCTGCTGCATTTTTCTTGCTTTCTGCTCGTTCAAGTCCACTTTGCTTTGCAATACGTCGGGCTTGGCGCCCGTTCCAATATCTAAGCGGTATTGTGCCAGTTTTGCACGATCTTCGTTTAGGGTGATTTGAATATGGGTAGCTTTTATCAATTGTTCCTGTCGGGCAATATTATAGTATATACCAATTACGTTGGCTATCGTATTCACTACTTGTTCTTTTATGGTGTAGCTTCCTGCTTCTAAAATGGCTTCGGCTTTATCACGGGCGATGAACATTTTTAATCCATCAAACAACACCCAGTTCATCCCCAGGCTTGTTTGCAGGTTCTGATTCTTTATTTTTCCCGATCGTTTTGAATCGTCTGCGAGGGTTTGTTTTTGTTGGTTATTATTGTTGGCAAGGGTGGCATTGGCGTTGAGGGTGGGTAGAAAAACAGCATTGCGGTAACTGTAATCAATGGAAGCCACCATGGAATCGTTGCGTGCAAGTTGTATTTCGAAATTGTTTTGCAGGGCAGTAGCAAGGGCTTCATCGAGGGTTAATATTCTTTGGGCACTGGATGGCTCTATCGCCACAATTCCACAAAACAAGAACAAAAAGGATATTTTAAAAATACCAGTCATCGTTTTACTATTTTGTTTGTCGTGCAATATTTTCTGCTTCTAACTTGTCTTCAAAAAGAAGTTCTTTTTTGTTAGAAGACAGGTAGGTATAAAATGCAGGCAGCACATACAAAGTTAAAATCAAGGAAAAAATGATACCCCCCACCACTACAATCCCGAGCGGAATACGACTGGTAGCAGCGGCCCCCAGCGACAGTGCAATAGGCAAGGCACCTAAGGACATGGCCAGGCTGGTCATGAGTATCGGCCGCAACCTTTGTTTGGATGCAAACAAAACTGCATTCAATTTTTTCATTCCTCTTTTTCGGCTCTGATTGGCAAATTCAACGATCAATATACCGTTTTTTGTTACAAGGCCAATCAACATAATCATGCCTATTTCGGAGAAAATGTTCAACGTGTGTCCAAAAATCCACAGCGAAAGAAATGCGCCCGCAATGGCCAAGGGTACCGTAATCATGATGATCACAGGGTCAATAAAACTTTCAAACTGGGCTGCCAGTACCAGAAATATCAGCCCCAGCGCCAGCAGAAAAGCAAACATTGTGTTGCTGCTGCTTTCGGCATAATCGCGCGAAGCACCACTTAGGGCGGTAGAAAATGTATCGTCTAATAGTTTGTTGGCAATGCGATTCATTTCTTCCACCCCATCACCGATAGTATGGCCGGGTGAAAGTCCCGCAGAAATTATTGCCGATTTATATCTATTGAAGTGATAAATCGTAGGGTAGGTTACTGATTCTTCAATCGTTGTCAGGTTATCGAGGCTGATAAGCTGACCCTGGTTGTTGGTTACGTATAAGCGTTTGAGGTCTTCGGGATCGTCCCTGTGAATTCTGTCCACCTGTGCCAGCACCTGGTACTGCTTCCCTTCTCGTTTAAAATATCCTAAACGCCGGTTACTGTAGGCTAATTGTAATGTTTCTGAAACATCATTCACGCTTACACCTAAAGCGGCTGCTTTCAGGCGATCTACATGAATCCGAATTTCTGGTTTGTTAAACTTCAGGTCGGCATCAACCTGTGTGAGTACTGAGCTTTTACCCGCTTCTTCCAAAAACTGGGGTAATATTTTTGCTAATTTATCGAAATTGTTATTTTGAAGTACAAACTGCACATCGCGCCCGCCGCGCCGGTTTACCTGTATGGTTTGATCCTGCTGCGCAAAAACACGTCCTTCCTGGTATTTTGATACATTCCGATTGACCATGTCCACAATTTCCTGTTGCGATCGGGTTCGTTGATCGTGATCGGT
>JBDHYK010000344.1:0-3185 GCA_039811305.1 Niabella sp. | reverse complement strand
CCGAGCCAAAGATCATTTCCAAAAATGTGGCTATTTGGGTGAAGGATGAAGCTACTAGTTTGCCATTGCCCAATGTTGAAGTGAATCTGACGGCGGCCGATGGAAAAACATATTCTGGAAAATCGGACGAAGATGGCAAGCTCAATATTAACAGTGTTGAGCAAAACAATTATGATGTGAGCGGTGTTCTTCATGGTATTGTAACTCAAAGTAAAAAATTAGAATCCACTCTTTTTGATGAAAGCGGTGCTACCATCAATATCATATTATTGCACAACGATCCCAGATTTACTTTATCGGGCAAAGCAGTAAACAAAACCAACAATGCACCAATCGGTGGCGTAATGGTATCGGTAAATAATAGTACCCAGGCTACTGTACAAACAACGCAAAGCAGTGATGGTGATGGCAGGTTTACAATTCAGTTAGAACCAGCATCCGACTTCAGCATTTCAGGTAAGAAAGAAGGCTATTTCAGCAATATAGAACAGGTTTCTACCAAAGGTTTGAACCGTAGTACCACGCTGTATGTGAAATTGGAATTGGCCATTCAGGAAGCGAAGCAAGGGCAGCAAATTGTGTTGAAGAATATTTATTTTGAAACCAATAAAGCCGACCTGAATACAACAGCTTCTACCGACTTACAGGTTTTGATAAAATACTTACAGGACAATCCCTTGGCGCGCATAGAAATTCAAGGCCATACAGACAATAAGGGCAGCAAGGCTCTCAATGATCGGTTGAGCAAAAACAGAGCTTTGAGCGTGCTGAACTATTTGGTATCAAAAGGAATAGATCGGCAAAGATTAGTAGCCAATGGTTATGGAAGCAGCAGGCCGGTGGACAACAACGCTACCGCAGAAGGCAGAGCGAATAACAGAAGAGTGGAAATAAGGATATTATAAAAGCATCTTTTGTCAACCCTTGCTTGAGGCCTCCAAATAGTTGCGAAACCCTCGGTTGGATGGCAACCTTTGGCACATATTACTGGAACTTAGGGGCAGCAGATTCTCCTTTTGTTCACAAAATACGGGAAAAATACCCAGTTCGAATTTAAAAACAGAATACTACCTTTATGGAGCAAAACAAATTTATGCCCAAAAACACTTTCATAAAGTCTTCAGTAAACTCGTCTTTAAATGGCTTGATTGATAGTGTCGTTTTTAGAACTGTTGAACTTGCTCAATCAGATTTGTGTGAATGGAAAATCGTTCCTCCCAATCACCTTACTTCATTAGATTTCTTTTTTGGCCATCCTTTTAAAACAATTGATCTTAATGAGGGCAAGGAAGTTCCCTATAAAGCCACTGCCATCAGAGGATGCAGAATATTGGCCAAAAACTCCATTGCCTACAACCACACTTTTTCGTCAGTATCCATCAAGTTTACTCCCACGGGGCTCTACAGCATTTTAGGGTTAGACATGGAAAAACTGACTAATGCAGATATCCCCTGCGGGCAATTGAAATTGCCTTTTGATATTAATAAATTATATAAAGCCATTGAACAAACAACGAATCAGGAAAGTCTAATTTCAGTTGTCGAAACCACGTTTCAAAGTGTATTAGATCGCCCACCTGCCAAGTCTCGACTTTCGGATTTTCTTTCCGATGATTTCAATTCTGACAATCAACAAATATTTTTATCAGCACGTCAACAACAACGGTTGTTTAAAAAAGAAATTGGGCTTAGTCCTAAAACGTTTTACAATTTGAGAAGATTTTCTAATCTTTTGAGAGCGAAAAAACAAGACAGAAACCTAAGTTGGACGTCGCTGGCACATGAGTTTGGCTACTTTGATCAGGCACATTTAATAAAAGCATTCTATTTTTTTTTAGGCATCGCCCCTTCTTTGTTTCGCATAGAAAATTTTGCCTTATAACCTGGGAGTAATGATGCCTCTAATCTCGAAATTATAAGATCGTACTTCGAATAGAAACCCAACTTTGGTAGTGAAGGTGCAAGGCTTATTTTTTTTGACTGGGACTCCAATCTTTTTACAAACGTTCTCCTAATTGGCTAAAATCTAATCCTACAGATTCTTCGTCCTCGCTCGCGCGTAATGGAGTAATCCAATCGGTGATTTTCAAGATGAGTACCGACATGCAAAACACGCCCACCAATACCCCAAATGCTGTAAATAAATGAACCAGGAATAAATGCGTTTCGCCAAAAAGTAACCCTTTATGCAAAACAGCAGGATTGATCCCCGGATTCGCAAACACACCGGTAAGTATCATACCCACCAATCCCCCGATTCCATGACAGGGAAATACGTCCAAAGTATCATCTATACTGGTTTTTGTTCTTAATTCCACCATCAGGTTGCTCACAATTGCCGATACAACTCCTATTACAAATGCATGGGGCAAACTCACATAGCCTGCACCGGGAGTGATCGCCACCAAACCAACTACGGCTCCAATACTTGTACCCATTGCTGAAGGCTTTTTATTTCTAACGGCATCAAATATAATCCAGGCAAAAGCCGCTGCACCCGACGCCACTGCTGTTGTAGCTAATGCTGTTGCTGCTAAATTGTTGGCGCCCATGGCAGATCCGCCATTAAAACCAAACCAACCAAACCATAGAAGTCCGGCGCCAAGCAACACATACGTAATCCGTGCGGGTTTCATTTCCTGGTCGGTTCTTTTTCTTAAATAAATAGCGCTTGCCAAGGCCGCTACACCCGAACTCAAATGTACTACCGTGCCGCCCGCAAAATCCAGTACACCCAATTTAAATAAAAAACCATCAGGATGCCAGGTCATGTGTGCTAATGGGGCATAAACAAACACAAAAAACATCAATATAAATAACAAATAAGAAGTAAACCGAACTCGTTGCGAAATGGC
The DNA here is from genome assembly GCA_039811305.1 of Niabella sp. Taxonomy (GTDB): domain Bacteria; phylum Bacteroidota; class Bacteroidia; order Chitinophagales; family Chitinophagaceae; genus Niabella. Next base: position 330 of record JBDHYK010000344.1, on the reverse strand, counting down.
TCCTGTAACCAAAGCAGGTGAAATAATAGCAAATTTCAACTGAAAAAAAGCAAAAACCACTAAGGGAACGGTTGGTGCTAAGGGCCAGGGTTTGCCGTCTAAAACTCCATTCATGAGGAAAAACGTACCGGGATTGCCAATTACTCCCCCAATATCTTCGCCAAAAGCCAGGCTAAAACCAAAGATCTGCCACAAAACGGTTACGATAGCCATACAAATAAAACTTTGCAACATCGTAGAAATCACGTTTTTCTTTTTTACCATACCTCCATAAAAGAAAGCCAAACCGGGGGTCATAAGCAAAACGAGCGCCGTTGAAGTCAGCAGCCA
>JBDHYK010000343.1:0-3200 GCA_039811305.1 Niabella sp. | reverse complement strand
CGGGGTGCTATCAAAAATACAAGATCGTTGATGTGCATCGGAAGTTTACTGCCGCTTAATTTGGTAAGTGCTCTGATGCCGGCATTGGGAGATTCATTGGCTTTTTTTAATCCATAAAACGCAAGGACTCTGTTTTCGCCCGTTATAGGGACAATGTCGGCAGCAATGGCCGTAGCTACTAAATCAAGGTATTGATGCGGTATTTCTTTGGGCAGGTTTAGTTTTTCACAGAGCGCTGCTATGAGCTTAAATCCTACGCCACAGCCACAGAGTTCTTTATAAGGATAGGGACAGTCTGACTGCTTAGGATTGAGCACCGCCACTGCTTCGGGAATTTTCTGATCCGGTAAGTGGTGGTCGCAAATTATAAAATCTATTTGCTGGTGGGTAGCGTACTCAATAAGTTCTACCGATTTGATACCACAATCCAGGGCAATGACAAGCGAAAAATTATTTTCTTTCGCAAAGTCTATTCCCGCCTTGCTAATGCCATACCCTTCTTTGTAACGATGCGGGATATAAAAATCAATTGGATCGTATTGAGACTTTAAAAACAGATACATGGATGCTACAGCGGTGGTGCCGTCCACATCGTAATCTCCATACACCAGAATTTTTTCCTGTTGCCGAAACGCCAGCAGAATACGAGCTACGGCCTTTTCCATATCTTTCATCAGCCAGGGGCTGTGCAGATGGTGTAATTGAGGTCGAAAAAAATCTTTAGCCTCGTTAAAACTGGTAATATCGCGTTCAATCAAAATCTTACATAAGATGCTGTTGATTTTTAATGCATTCTGTAACGCAGCTACCTTGTTTGCGTCTGCATGTAGTATGTTCCAGCGTTTATCCAAGATTTGTTAAAATTGCAAAATAGGGCACCGCAGTTAATATAGATTTTTAAAAGCAGGCCGGCTGTTTGTTAATATTTTCTTTCAGTAACGTAGTGCACTAAGTCTGCAAGCCCTTTACGATATTCATTATCAGGGCATTGCGCCAGAATGTTTAGTGCTTCATTTTTATATTCGTTCATTTTTTCAACGGCGTATTCAATACCACCTGTTTTTTTCACAACATCCAACACCCAGGCCACTTTCTTTTTATCGTTATTGTTATTTTTTACAATATTTATGATTTTTCTACGGGTTGCTTTATCAATATTGTTTACGGTATATATTAAAGGTAGTGTCATTTTCTTCTCTTTGATATCATTTCCCGTGGGTTTGCCTATATCTTCGCTGGCATAGTCAAACAAATCGTCTTTGATTTGAAAGGAAATGCCCGTTTTTTCTCCAAAAAGTCTCATTTTTTCGGCAATTTCATCATTTTTTGTAGTGCTCCAGGCGCCGGCACTGCAAGCTGAGGCCAAAAGTGACGCTGTTTTGCTACGAATAATATCGTAATAAATTTCTTCCTTAAAATTGAGTGTCCGGGCTTTTTCCATTTGTAGAAGCTCGCCTTCGCTCATTTTTTTTACCGCATCGGACAAAATGTGTAAGATTCTGTAATCGTTGTGTTCTAACGATAGAATCAGGCCTTTGGCCAAAAGATAATCGCCTACTAACACGGAGGCTTTGTTCTTCCAAAGGGCATAAACCGAGAAAAAACCCCGTCGTTCCAATGCATCGTCCACTACATCGTCATGTACTAATGTAGCCGTATGAAGGATTTCTACTAAAGAAGCTGCCCGAAAAGTAGATTCGGTAACCGGTCCGAAAAGCTTTGCAGATAAAAAAACAAACATTGGGCGAAGCTGTTTCCCTTTTTTTTTAACAATATACCGCATAATACGGTCTAAAAGGGGGGTATTACTTTTTACGGCCTCCTTAAAACGGGTTTCAAAACTGCTTATTTCTTCTTTTATGATAGATAAAGGGAATTCCATGCGCTAAAACGGGCAAATTAAGATAAAAATCCATGGGTTTGATGAATTTTGATTATTTTTGCCAATAAAATTTTTAGAATCTCTTTTGATAAATTTATATTTTTTTTAATAAAAATTGGTTTTCTTAATAAATGGCTCTAAATTTGCATCTCAAATAGGAAAATCATTTTTAAATCTTAATCCTTAATTATGACAAGCAGAAAGTACACATTATTAGCCGTTTTAGGCTGCCTGTTTGCGTCAGTTGCATTTGCACAATCTACAACCTATGGCACAAGGGCCATTTACGGCGTAGGACATGACGTAACCGACTCTACTCATATCTCCAAAAAGAAACTGCCTCAGCACAGTGAGTTTCTGGCAGGAACTTATGATTACCCCGCCAAACCTCGTGATATGTGGGAAGTTGGTATCAAAGCCGGCTTATTCACCCTTGCCAGTGATGTTAGGCCTATGGCGTCTTATGGTGGTGCCATTCACATTCGTAAAGCATTGGGTCACACTTTATCTTTAAGATTAGAAGGTATGTATGGCCGTGCCAGAGGACAAAACTGGAAGGAATCTAAAGGCTATGTAAGCCATTCAAGCAGCCCCTGGTTCCAGAGAACACAAAATACCAATCAATTTGGTCAGGGCGTTTACTATAACTACAGAACAATTGTTCAGGATCTTAGCTTACAATTGTTAGCAAATGTGCATAATATTCGCTTTTACAAACAACAAACCGGTTTAACACTTTATGTTTTGGGTGGTGCAGGTTTAACTACATGGTGCCCTCAAAGTGATATTATGAACGGAACAACACCTTATGATTACAGAGGTATAGTTGGAAAAGAATACTCAAAGCGTAAAGATGTTTTGAAAGCACTTAGAGACTTACAGGATAACACTTTTGAAACCGGTGAAGAGCATGATCCTAGTCATGCCTGGTCAAATACATTCCGTGGATATTACAAACCCTTCCTTAACGTAGGTGCTGGTCTAGCGCTCCGCTTAAACGACCGTATCAATCTTGCTTTGGAAGATCGTCACAGTTTTGTTAAATCTGACCTTTTGGATAATGTTCGTTGGTCAGAGCAAGGTGATTTAACTCGCGATTTTGATTCTTACAACTTCCTTTCTTTAGGTTTGAACATCAATTTAGGCTCCAAAGCTAAAAGAGTGGAACCCCTTTACTGGTTGAACCCATTGAACTATGCTTACAGCGAAATTCGTAACCCACGTTTGATGAACATACCTCCACCCGTACTGTTGGATTCTGATGGAGATGGCGTTATTGATCAGTTTGACCTGGAGCAAACTCCTCCCGGTTGCCCGG
>JBDHYK010000342.1:0-3203 GCA_039811305.1 Niabella sp. | reverse complement strand
AACCTTCTGTTCGCCCATGCCCACCGATATTCCATTGTATTTAACGGCGAAAGTTCCTCCAAACCCACAACAGGTTTCGGTATCGGCCATTTCCCTTAAGGTCAATCCTTTTACGTTCTCTAACAAAATCCGGGGGCCTTGTTTTATTTGCAGCTCTCTTAGGGCGGCACAACTATCGTGATAGGTTACCACGCTTTTGAAGGTGGCGCCAGTATCTTTTACGTTAAGTACTTTCAACAAAAAGTCTGTAAATTCAAATGATTTTGCACCTAATTCTTTTACATCGTTGAGTGATAAAGACTTGTCGTACAGCTTATTGTAATAGTTTTTTACAAAGCCAATGCAACTGGCACTGGGGCCTACCACGTACTTTGCTTCTTTAAAATCATTGATAAATTTTGAGCAAACGGGTTTGGCTACGTCCCAAAAACCTGCATTAAAAGCGGGTTGGCCACAGCAGGTTTGGTCGGGATTGTAATGCACCGTGCAACCAAATTTCTCCAGAATTTTTATCATATTGAAACCTGTTTGTGGATACAACTGATCTACAAAACAGGGTATAAATAAATGAACGTCCATAAACTACAAGTTAGATGCTTGAACAATAACAATGCAGCAAGATACGAAAAACTACCCAAGCATTTTTAAGGCGGTTATTGCAGCTTCTTCGCCTTTATGCCCGTGGATGCCTCCAATTCTTTCTAAAGCCTGTTGTTCCGTATTAACAGTTAATACGCCAAAGATAGAAGGTACGGGTAGCGTGAGGTTCAATTGAAGAACACCATCTGTAACACTGCGGCACACATATTCGAAATGTGGGGTATCTCCCTGAATTACACATCCTAACGCAATATAGGCATCGGGCAGTTGGAGCAATTCGTTGGATTTTTTCCAACTTCTTTTTATTGCAAACGGTATTTCCACTGCTCCCGGCACGGTTATCGTTTCGTACCCGATCTGGTATTGTTCAAATATTTTGATGCAACCTGCTTCCAGTTCGTCCACAATAGCTGCGTTCCATTCGGTTTTAACAATAACGATAAAGGCATCCTTTTTTAGAATGCCCTTATTTAATAATGTTTCGTTTCCCTTTGAGGCCATTTTGTTTAATCTACGGAATAAACCCCCAGTTGAGCAAGGTATTTATCTACCTGATATCCCTGTTCGTTGCGGGGAAATTTGAGTTTTAATTCTTTATATAAGGCAATGGCTTCATCAGGTTTGTTTAAAACCCTTTGCGCCAGGTAGGCTGCGTTGAACAAAGCATCGGCAGATGCAGCTTTGTCGTCTTCGAATTCGCGGGCTGCTTTTTTGTAATACTTTAATGCATCCTCATTTTTGCCCAAATCGCCATAAGCATCGCCTAATAGTTTATAAGCCCGCTGCTGAATGGGTTTGGATGAAGTACTAAAGTCTTTCAGGTATTTTACAGCTTGTTGGTTCTGGTTTAATTTTATGTAACAGACGCCAGCATAATATTTTGCCAACTTGCCGCTGGGTGTTCCACTGTATTTTTCAGCAATTTTTATAAACCCAGGGTTCACGCCGTCGCCGTTTAAAGCCAACCCAATCGAATCTACCTGGAAATAGTGCTCTGCTTTGAAACTTTTATCCAATGCTTCTTGTACTTTAGGTTTTTGAACGTACTCTTGATATAAGAAATACCCGCCAATTACTACAACGATTGCTCCTAAAACCAGAGCGAGTTTTTTGCCATTTTTTGCCCAGAAAACTCTAAGATTATCTATTAATACTGCACCTGTATCTACTTCATTTTCAGCATGGTGCTTCTGCTTATGTGCCATTTTTTTTTAGCTAATTTTTAATGATTAATCAATTATAAAAGGATAGTTTTGGTCTATATAAATATCTTTCAATACCTCATCGTCGTTGGGGAAGGGGCTTTCTTCTGCAAATTTTACGGATGCGATTACAACCTCATTGCACCGATCGTCAATTTCTTTCAGTTCTTCTTCTGAGGCCAGCTTATCCTCTAAAATATGCATTTTTATTTGCGTAATAGGATCTTTTGAACGATATTCTTGTACCTCTTCTTTTGTACGATATTTTTGTGGATCGCTAATGGAGTGGCCTTTGTATCGATAGGTATTAATTTCCAATAAAGTGGGTCCTCCTTTTTCGCGTGCTCTTTTCACAGCTTTTGCAACGGCTTCATGTACGGTTTCGGGATGCATTCCATCCACCTGTTCCGAAGGCATACTGTAGGCATCACCTAATTGATAAATTTGTGTAACGTTTGAGGTTCGGGCTACCGAAGTACCCATTGCGTAGTTGTTATTTTCGCAGATGTAGATAATGGGCAGGTTCCACAGCATGGCCAGATTAAAACTTTCGTGCAGGATACCCTGACGGGATGCTCCATCGCCAAAAAAGCAAAGAACTACGTTTTCTGTTTCAAGATAGTTTTCTGCAAAGGCCAGGCCGGTTCCGGTACCAATTTGAGCACCAACAATGCCATGTCCGCCGTAAAAATTTTCATTTTTCCCAAAAAAGTGCATACTGCCACCTTTTCCTTTGGCACAGCCTGTGGCTTTACCGTACAACTCGGCCATACAACTATCCACCGAGATGCCTTTGGCAATTCCTAAACCGTGATCTCTATAAGCTGTGATGAACTTGTCTTCTGGGCGGGTAGCGGTCATACAACCGGCTGCAATTGCTTCCTGACCGACGTAGGAATGGAAAAATCCTCGAATTTTACCTTCCATTTTATACTTTTCTTCAGCCATTAGCTCGAACTGCCGAATCAACTGCATCAATTCGTACCAGTACAGGTAGGTTTCTTTTGAAAATTTTGTTGCCACTTTGTTTTAAAATTTGAGTAGCAAAATTAAGGGAAAATTGACTAACCGGCCACAGAATTTTCGGTAAGTAGGCCTTGCAGGGAGGGTTCAGCGTTAATTTTGCATAGAAACGTGTAATGATTATGGAATCGCTTACTTGAAAAAGGAAGGATCTCTGAAATTTTTACGTGATTATTACCCTTTTTAATGCTCAAATAAGCAACCAAACCTTTGGAATCAACCCAAATGGGCCCCTACTCTTTTTTACAGTGAGTTTTTTTAAAATACGAGGCTATAGATTTCGTATTACCATTGCGCTGGCACCGCCACCTCCGTTGCAAATGCCGGCGGCCCCCAGGCTTGCATTATTTTGTTTTAAAATATGAATGAGTGTTACCA
>JBDHYK010000341.1:0-3222 GCA_039811305.1 Niabella sp. | reverse complement strand
TATTGATGCCATTTATTTTTCGTTCGGTTTTTGCAAGGGTGTAATTGATCCAGCCGGTGAGTGCTCCAAAACTTTTTTTCAACATGAGTTCCCAGCCGTAGGCCCTGCCTCTGCCTGTCAATATTTGCGACTCAATAGCATCGTTGGTAAATACATCGGCACCCGGTTTGTAGTCTATCTGATTGAGCATGGTTTTGTAATAAGTTTCAGTAGTTAATTCATATTTGTTGCCATCAAAATTTTTGTACCAGCCAAGCGATACCTGATCGGAAATTTCAGGACGAATGCTATTGGTGCTGGCAATCCATTTGTCAGTTGGCGTATTAGCAGCAGAGTTGGCAATCAAGTGAAGTGCCTGCGTATTGCGCACATAAGAGGCTTTTACAGAGGAACTGTTATTGATAATAAAACTTGCCGCCAACCGGGGTTCAAGGTTCCAGTAGGTTTTTACGAACTGCCCTTTCTTATACTGTAAGGTGTCTGTAATGTTATGAAAGGCATCAATCGTATAAAATTCGCCCGGGCCGAGAATAGAGAAGGAGCTAACCCTTACCCCATAAGACAGGTTAAGCCAGTCGGTGGCTTTCCAGGTGTCGGTGGCAAACAAGGCGTTGTCCCAGGAATAGCGTTTCTGCAAAAAAAGGTTATTAAAGCTGCTTTTTCCGGAGCTTGTAACTTCGCCCGGTGTAATATTGTGATAAATAGAATTGATTCCGAATCGCAAAGAATGACGGCTATCGGCATACCACTGAAATTCCTGTTTTAGATTAATATCTTTTATCTGCGAAGAAATGTTTACATTGTTGTTCGAATTTCTGATGTGGATATTATAATCGAAATTGCTATAGATGAAAGAAGTGTTTGAAAAAAGTTTACTATTAAAGATATGGTTCCAACGCAGGGTGCCGGTTATATTTCCCCAGTCTAATTGAAATTGTTTGTCTAATTTCAAAAAATCTCTTCCATAATAACCTGAAATATGAATTTTATTCCGTTCATTAATTGTAAAATTCATTTTTCCATTGTAATCGTAAAAGTAAAGTTTGTTTTTTCGAATAGCGGTATCCTTTGCCAATCCCACAAACAAATCCGCATAGGTTCTTCTGCCTGAAAGCAGAAAAGACGATTTTCTTCTTTGGATGGGCCCCTCGATTGTGGCTTTGGCTGAGATAAGTCCCAGTCCGCCACTTACTGTTGTGTTTTGGTTGTTGCCATCGTTCATTTTTACGTCCAGTACCGATGATAGTCTGCCGCCGTATTGCGCGGGCATACCCCCTTTAAACACAGTTACGTCTTTTATTACATCGGAATTAAAGGTGGAGAAAAAACCCATTAAGTGCGAAGCATTATATACAGGCGCTTCATCCAATAATATTAGATTTTGGTCAGAGCTTCCACCTCGCACATAAAAGCCACTATTGCCATCGCCGGCAGGTTTGATACCAGGCAAAAGCTGTATTGCTTTTAAAATATCTCTTTCACCAAAAAGCATGGGTATGTTTTTAATCTCACGCATCGAAAGGCGTTCTACGCCCATTTGAGTACCGGTAATATTTCTGCCGCCAGCCACAGTAGAAATTTGTATGTTTTCCAGGTTGGGGATCCTTTCGGGTAGTGAAATATTTTTTACAATGTTTTTATCAAGAGTAATGGTTTCGGTAATTGTTTCATGGCCTACAAAAGAATACTGAATTTGATAAATGCCTTTTGGCAGGGTTAAGGAATAAAAACCATATTCGTTGCTGGTAGTTGTTGTTTTTTCATCGCTCGTATTTACATAGGCATTGATGAGCGTTTCACCCGTTTTTTCAGACCTGATGGTGCCGCTGATCGAGAACTTATCCTGACAAAAGGAATAAAAAGGATTCAAAAAAATGATAAAAAGCGAAAGAAAGATTTGTTTCATGGAAAAGATTTGTCAGCAACACAACATTATATTTCTATGTTATGAAACTTTTTTTTCTGTTTGCGTATCTGCACTTTTTGTTACCCATATTTTTGCTGTTGTGAATTGATCTCAACCACTGATCAACCTTACTCCTTCTCTAAAGAAAGTCTTAGTTGGGTAGATTTTGTTTGAAGAACGGACTACGCTATTATGAATAACACCCTGACTGTTATTTGGTTTGAGCCTGTTAAAGAATTTATTATTTTGAGAGGGTCTATAAAAAAGTAGTTACCGACCAGGTTCTGGAGAAGCTTTCCAAAGGGGCCAATTTGACGATCCCCTCTTTTTCTGAAAGTTGCTGGTTGAAATTTACGCTGTCTGCAATACCACACCAGGGTTCAATGCAAATAAAATTACCCCCGGGGGCTGCCCAAAGACCGAGATAAGGGAATCCGACAAAGTTAAATTCCAGGCCTTTTTGGTTATGGCGGGAAATCAACTTTACAGAGTTCGATTTTAAATTTTTTAAAACGATGGCATCTTGCAAAAACAGATCTTTCGATAAGGGAAGCAATGACGACTCTTTTAAAAAAGGAACCGATTGGTTTTCAATCAAACCTTCTGGGGATATTACCCATCGTTGCGCATCTTCTTCCGTGTCGAAAAGGAGTTGGTAATCGTCGTAGGCTTCTCCTGCAAATAAAGGAACTTTAAAAGCGGGATGACCTCCAACAGAAAAAAACATGGGATCGGAGCCTTGGTTTTTTATTTCGTAAGTTACATAGCAGGTGTTCTCTTCAATTGTATAATTCAAAGAAAATTCAAATTCAAACGGATATATTTTTAGCGTATCCGCATTGCTGAATAATGTCAACTGAATTGTGTTGGAATTTGGTTTTTGAGCAGAAAATTGCATATCTCTTGCAAACCCGTGCCTCGTAAGAGGGTAGCTTTGATTGTTGTAAAAGAAGGTATTGTCTTTTAAGGTGCCTACAATTGGAAATAGTACCGGAGACTTCTTGCCCCATACTTTGGGGTCGCCTTCCCACATAATTTCTAGACCAGATGTTTTATCAAAAAAGCTTTGGAGTTCTGCGCCTTTTTCGCTGATAGCGATACGAATATGTTCATTCTCAAGGATATGTATCATACAGTAATTTATAATTTGAATGTTTGGGGTCAGGTGCCGGTTTCTTTATCTAACGCGCGGATTACGTTGTTAAAAAAGTCAATGGCCTTTTGCCTGGTCGCCCCGATGCAAACTACACCTAATTTTCCATATTGCGACAAAGCACCTACCATATGAAACATTACACCTTCCTGGGCAGCTCCAT
>JBDHYK010000340.1:0-3225 GCA_039811305.1 Niabella sp. | reverse complement strand
AATAATTTATTTCCCGTTACTAAAAATGAGTTGTTCTGAATTAATACCGAACGATTTTGTCGCAGTTCTTCAATAATTTGATCTTCACCCTCTAATAACGAATTAAACGGCAGGGTATGCACGTCTTGCAGGAAGATCCAACTTTCCGGAATGGTCCGTACATTCAGCAATGCATCTGTAATACCAAAGGCCATCAGATAATTGGGCTGCGATACAATAATTGAATTAATGTGCGGAAATGTTTCATAAATTTTTTTGTGCAGGAGCGTCATACGGCTGGGTACTTTACCCGGTTCCTGTCTGCCGTTCGAAATTTGTACAATATCTTCGGGTTTAAAATCCCAGCGGGAAATATTTTTTGGCGTAATCAGAAAATCGTTGCCCCGCCATCTTGCCGAAACAATACCATACGAGCTGATCATCAACCCCTGCCTGCAAGATCGTTTCACAATTTCACAGATCTCACGTCTTATTTTTCGTTCCTCATAACTGGTTTCTACGCTCAACATTTCTGGCAAAGGCGGTTGCGCTGTCAGGTCGTTGTATCGGTCCACTTCTTCGTTAGACAAATAATGAGGTGTACCAACAGTATTTGCGTACAGGATGGTAGCTGCTGCCGATTCTAAGGTGTCGAACCGTTGGAAAGCCTCATTCAAATTAGCCCCGCCAACAACGGTACCATGGTTTTCCATAATTACAGAGAAAAACCCTTTATTAAACTCCGCAGCAATTTGTTTGCCTAAGGCCTCACTTCCCGGAAGATCATAAGGCGCATATCCTACTTCGCCACAATAAGCCTTGGCTTGTGACAACACTTTGGTATCGGGTATTTTTCTCACAATACTAAAAGCAACCAGCGCAGGCGGGTGAGCATGAATTATCGCCTTGATATCGGGCCGGCAGTTATAAATGGCCCTGTGGAAGGGATACTCGCTGGAAGGCCTGTGTGGGCCTTCAATCGCTCCGTCTTTTCTCACCAACATAATATCAGTAGGTTTCAAATTGCCCTTATCAACACCCGAGGGTGTTACCCACATGTTTCCCTCTTCATCTAATACTGAGATATTTCCACCAGAAGTTGTGGTAAGACCCCTACTGTAAATTCTGCTAATGATAGAGACGATTTGCTCGTTAGGATGGTCGGTAGTTTTAAATCTTGCCATAATACATTAAATATGTGCGAATTTATTCATTGTATTTCAATAAACCATCTTATGACACCCTATTTTTGGTTTTATTGGTTTTTTCATATCCTTTGGTTCCACAGATTCAAAAAAAAATAAAAAATTATTTTTTTCTTAAAAATCTCCCTTATCTTGCGTAGGTATTTTTCAAAAATGCAATATCAATACTCGCATATTAACCCTCTTTTTGTGGTAACAATAACCACTACTTCCACAACCCGTTAAGGGTTGTACAATTCCAATATTATACCTTGGGCCAGGCGCCGTATCCTTCGTGGATCGGTACAATCTATTACTTAAAAAAAATCAATTCCAATAACCATGCAGGTTTTAAAATTCGGAGGCAGTTCAGTAGCCAACGCTGAAAACATAAACAGAGTTGTAAATATTATCAAAAATGCCACTACAAGTGATCAAACGATTGTTGTTGTATCTGCCTTAGGTGGCATTACCGATTTATTATTGCAAAGTGCCACACTGGCAGCAGAAGGCAACGAGGCATACAAAGAAAAAATCAAAAAAATAGAGCAGGTTCATTTTGAAACCGTGAAACTGTTGATACCCGTGGCTACGCAAAGTCAATTGCTAAGCTTAGTAAAAAAATCCATCAATGAGATTGAAGATATTTGCAATGGCGTCTATCTTCTTGGAGAAGCAACTCCTCGCACCAAAGACCGTTTGGCCAGTTATGGGGAATGGCTTTCCTCCCAGATCATTATGGTAAAACTTTTACAAGAGGGAGTGGACGTACAATGGAAAGATTCGAGAGAACTCCTGGTTACCAATAGTAATTTCACCCACGCCGAACTCATTTTTGATAAAACCAATTCTAATATCAAAAAGTATTTTAAAGGAGCGAACAATGCCTTGTTCATCCTGCCTGGCTTTATTGCCAGCAACGAACAAGGCATTACCACCACACTCGGACGGGGTGGATCAGACTACACCGCTGCCGTTATAACGGCTGCACTGCAGGCTACCAGTTTGCAAATTTGGACAGATGTGAGCGGTATGATGACCGCCGACCCCCGTGTAACCCACAATGCCAAAGTCATCCATCGAATTTCTTACAGGGAAGCCATGGAACTGTCTCATTTCGGAGCTAAAGTAATTTACCCGCCTACCATTCAGCCCGTGATGCAGAAAGGCATTCCTGTATCTATAAAAAATACATTTTCTCCGGAAGATATAGGCACCCTGATTACAAGTGAACTGGGAAAAGGTGCAGAAAATGGCAATACCATTGTGCGAGGGATCTCAAGCATCAGCAATATTGCTCTTTTAAGTTTGGAAGGCGGTGGCATGGTGGGTATTCCCGGTTTTTCAAAAAGATTGTTTGAAGCATTAAGCGAAGAACAAATAAATGTAATCCTCATTACACAAAGTTCGTCAGAACATTCTATTTGTGTAGCCATTGATTCCATCAACGCGGAAAGTGCAAAACGATGTGTGGACGCTGCTTTTACTGATGAAATACTATTAGGAAAAGTAGAACCATTAAAAGTAGAGAGCGGACAAACCATTGTTGCCCTGGTGGGCGAAAATATGAAAAGTCATACAGGCGTAAGCGGGCGTATGTTCCATGCTTTCGGTAAAAACGGTGTCAATGTTCGGGCTATTGCCCAGGGATCATCCGAAAGAAACATCAGTGCAGTAATAGCAGAGAAGGACATACGCAAAGCGGTGAACGTGTTGCACGAAGAATTTTTCGAGACAACGAATAAACAAATCAACCTTTTTGTTATCGGTACAGGCAATGTGGGTTCAAAACTTTTAGCCCAACTGCAAAAACAGGCCGCCACCCTAAAAGATGCGTTGCGTATCAAAATCAATCTTGCAGGTTTGAGCAATAGCCGAAAAATGATTTTTAACAACGAAGGAATTGATCTTGGCAACTGGAAAGAAAAACTGGAACAGGGACAGGAGGCTTCACTCACGTCTTTTGTAAATGAAGTCATCACTCGAAACCTGAGCAACAGCATCTTTGTAGACATTACGGCCAATAAAAGCGTTGCCGATATTTATAGCCGATTTTTGGAAA
>JBDHYK010000339.1:0-3255 GCA_039811305.1 Niabella sp. | reverse complement strand
CAACGCTTACAATCTCTACCCATTCAGGTAAAGTTTCTCCATATTCAGTGGCAATATCTAAAGTCGTTGTTATTTGTCCGTAAAGATTATGCAAAAGTTCAAGTTCGCCTATGTTGGTCAGAATGATTAGACAACTTGTGTCAGAAATAATAGTTTTAGGCATTGGCAACGTCTCTGGATATATCCGATGCAGGGTAGTTAAATATGGAAACGTTATAAGTACCCAATAATTCCGCGAAAGTCCGCTTAGTCAAGCCGGCAAGTTCTGCCGCTTGCCCAAGTGATAATTTGCCCTGTTCATAAAGCTTGCTCGCTACAAGCATGGCGACTTGCATATTGTCCAGGTCTAAGTTGTCCGGTATGTTAAGTGTTAAAACTTTCATAGGTCAAATTTATCGTTTTTTGAGGGAACTGCCAAATTTTTGAGGTGTCCGCTACGCTTGTCTGCATCGGTTAGCAGCTTTGCGTTCGGGCGGGAAATCGAAGTTCATCTGTTGAATTTATTACTAATGTTCAATCGAAGTATCCCGAATATTCGGGATTGAGTTTTGCACTTCTGCCCGCCTGACGCAAAACTGTTTGTTGAACAAAAGCTTCGATAGCCATTCCATGTTGAAATATACAATATTTAAATGCAAATGTTATAATAGAAACTAATGATAAATAGGACCTGCAAATAGCAGAAAGGGTTTGCTATGCCACCAGGTTAAGAAATGTAGAAAAAAGAACACAAACCGGCATATAAAATAAAAAGCCGCACCCGTTTTAAAAAAAATTAAGAAGAAATGAGACCCCCAAAGCGTTCAAAACTCATTCACCGCCACCCCAAAACCACAGCAAGGAACACTCAATAGAGTTTTAAACCCCATAATAACAAGGCTATCTAAGTCCCGATGTCTTCCATATCGGGATTAACAAGATTACTGAGCTTGCCGAAGTAGAGCTTGCCGAAGTAAAACCGCTGTTCCGCTTCGCTACATGCGTTTAAGCCTTAGATGTTGGCGGTTCGTGCTTCTATCCTCCGTGTCATGTTGCTGTGTTTGTCTGGTCGCAATAAATTGTCCAAATGCTTGTCTGTCGTGGTAAGCGTTCGCAAAAAATTAAAACACCGAAGGGAAGGAGGAAAAATTGAATTTCTTATTGGGTTGGCGAAAAGCATACTTTTTTTGCAGCTTTGGTCTGCGTGTCGGTTTGTAGCGGCGGAAAAATGTGTATGCTTTGTGAGTGAGGCATTACATTTTTTCAATTAGTACTTCTGTTACAAGTTCAAATGCTTCTTCGTGGTTGTATTTTTCATCAGGTCTTAACAAAGCGGTTGTGTCGCCCAAAAATTCATCGTCTGTTTTCTTGCATTCAATGTTCAGTAGAAATTCTTTTTTAGTTGGAATAGGCTTGTCTAATGAAAATTTCATATACTCTTTGTAGCATTTCAAAATCAAGTCTGTTTCGGGCTTTGCGGTTGTTAACGCTTTCCACAAGTCAAACAAATCTCTGCCTTTTCTTCGTTGATACAATGCTCGAAGTTTTGTTCCTAACAGTTCTTCTAATTTGTATGTCGTCAGTTTGCTTTTGCTGTTGAACCAACTTGATGAAATTTCAAAATCTTTTTGTTTCCAACCCAACACCGAAAAATGCTCCCTGCAATTTGTTTCTACTTTGAGTTTTAATAACTGAACAGGCGGAAATTCAGATTCAAATTTGTAGTAAATCGTATTGTTGTCTTTCTTAGGCGTTACGTTTGATTTGCCTAAGAACGAAAGTGCTTTTTGTAGCTGTTGTATGGTTTCTTTTATCGGCTCTGAACGAATCTGAACCAAATCAATATCCTCTGAATATCTTGGTTGTGGCTGTAAATACAACTTATGCAAAGCTGTCCCACCTCTGAATGCTAAACTATCAGCCAAAAATTGATTGCTGAAAATTTCTGTTAATGCTCTGCAAATAACAAGATCTTGTTCTACCTGTTCGTTTGTTTTCCAAGGAACAAAATTTCCCCATTCTGTTATGTATGCCTGCGGTATCATTCGTCAAGTTCAATTTCTGTGTTAATTATTATTTTCCATTTGTCGCTTATCGGCTCTTTATCTTTTTTACCTGATGCTTTCAACGGAATTGAGTAAAATTTATTGTTCGATTTTTTACAGAGCGAAAACAGTTTATCAGCAAGGTCTTGTTTGTTCAGTATTTCTTCAAGAAGAAATCCCAATCTTTGCAACGAAGTAGTAGTTGCGTAGGTAATCAACTCCTCTGTTATATCTTTTCTTTTTACATTTTTAAGTAACTCATTCATTACAGTTACGGCACGATTTAAGCCGCCAATTCTTTTTTCATAACTGATTAAGTCAATAGCGGTTAGAATCGTATTTGAAACATTGACATAACCTGTTTCTGTTTTCTTTTTTTCTGTCAGCGTTTCAGGTGGAAGCTGGCGGGTGCTGATGTAGTTGATTTTTATTCCCTTTTTGTTCGTTGTTCTTAATACAGGATATTCCGTTACTACAAAATATTCCTGTGGCTGTTGGTGTGCTGCTCCATGTAACGCTGCTGCGTTCAAAAGTGCCACATAGTATTTCCGTTCAAGGAATTTCATCAGACTATCAATGAACATGGCGGGGGGCAAAATTCCTTTTGTGGAATATTGCGGCGGAATGATTACATAGTAACCCTTGAAAACGGAAACTATTTTTTGGGCTACGGAAAGCCGCTCCAATAATTGTTTCAGGGCAGATTCTGTGCCGTGTTCAAAGACCCGCCTTAGTTCCGTCAAGCTGAATGACAGCCTGCCTTTGGACTGACATTCTTCAATCCAATGTTCTAAACGTCTATAATTGCTTTCAGTAGCCATAAGAGAAAACTTTTGCGAAAGGTATCACTTTTTGATGCTTTTCGCAAAATAAATCCAAAATTATTTTCAATGGATTGGGAATGGGTAATCTGCTTCTCTTGCAACTTGGTAGATTGACAATGCGAAACTATCGTTCAACTCGTTAGTACAGTAGTAATTTTTTCCTTAAGATTTGGTTTGTCGTCAACCTTATTCAATTTGTCGAGAATGATATTTGACGGCTTGTCTCTTTTTCCACCAGTTCTGCATTTGTTCGTCACCCTGCACTATTGCAAAACCGTGTGTTGAACAAATGAAGCGAGGAATCATAGCACAAAAAGACAAATCCATCCACTCCAAATCGGACTATGCAGAAATAGCAAAAGTCAGGTTAGGATTGGATATCAGCACCTGTCCCTGTTGCAAAACCG
>JBDHYK010000338.1:0-3256 GCA_039811305.1 Niabella sp. | reverse complement strand
TTAAAAGATACCGATCCGCATTTTCGCGTATTTGATGTTTCAAGAGGTTTAAACGATAATCATGCTTCTTATTACCATCGTTCGTTATTAGGCTACCATCCGGCCAAATTGAGAATCTATCAGGATATAATTGAAAGATATTTTTCAAGCAGCCCCAATGAGCAAATACTGAATGCTCTGGATGTTAAGTACGTTATCAATCAAAACTCGCAAGGGCAGGTAGATATGGTGCAGAACCCGGGTCATTACGGACCGGCATGGTTTGTAAAAGGGCTTTTGCCTGTAGCAAACGATGTGGAAGAACTTCAAGCCATCGGGAAAACCAATTTGAAAGATACAGCCGTAGTGCAACAAGCAGTAATTCAGTCTCTAGGAAGTATCGCCCCAGACACAACTGCCACTATCAAACTGAGCAGGTATTCCAATGACGAGATAGAGTATCAAGCCGAAGCCACCTCCCCCCAGTTTGCTGTGTTCAGCGAAGTATATTACCCCGCTGGCTGGAATGCCTACATTGATGGCCAAAAGGCAGGTATCGTAAAGACGGACTATTTTTTAAGAGGGCTGAAGGTTCCCGCAGGAAAACATACCATCAAATTGGTTTTTGAACCCGAGTCTGTGAAAAGGGGGCTTTCTCTATCGTACATAAGTAGTTGGTTAGTAGCTATTATCGTGGTGGGCGGGTTCTTTATGCAATGGTGGACCGATAAAAAAATCGGCTCAACTGATGATCCGAAACAAAAACTATTAGGTTGATAAAAATTGCATCCATTGTCCCCTATCGCATTCTACCTCCCGTGCAAGGTGGTGAGCGGCATACTTATTTCTTTTTAGAAGCACTGAGCCGATATGCCGAACTAACTTGTGTAACTGTATGGGAAAATGCTTCCTGGTCTTCGGAGCGAATTTCTATAAAACCTTTTTTGGGCAGTACAGAAAACAAGTTTCGTTATACTCGGCTTCGCCTGTATTCTAAAATAAAAAACCTTTGTCAACAACAAGGAATTTCTACCATTATGTTAGAACATCCTTATTATGGCTGGCTGGGCTATTTGCTAAAAAGACGTGCTGGGTTACATTTAGTCATCCACTCGCACAACATAGAAAGCAACCGTTTCAAAACCTTAGGAAAAAGATGGTGGAAATTGCTGTTCTGGTATGAAAAATTTGTTCACCGGCAAGCCGATTTAAGTTTTTTCATTACTCAAGAAGACCAGGATTTTGCAATAGATAAATATGGGTTAGACCCCAAAAAATGCTGTGTTTCCACTTATGGAATTGATGCTACCGACCCGCCCGTTGCTGAAAGAGCTCTGGCCCGCCAACAAATTTTAAAAGAACTGGCACTTGATGCTTCTACAACGCTTTTTTTATTTAACGGCGCTTTAAACTATCTTCCCAATCAACACGCAGTAGAAAAAATTATCCGTGTTATCAACCCATTGTTAAGGAAAAGAACCGACAGAACCTATAAAATTATTATTTGCGGAAAAGCAAGTGATTCTCTTCAGCAGGAACTGACACGACCTGAAAATGCTGAAATTATCTACGCCGGTTTTGTGCCCGATATACAACAATATTTTCTTGCAGCAGATATCTTTTTAAACCCCGTTACAGAAGGTGGCGGCATTAAAACCAAGTTGGTAGAGGCATTGGCAGCCAATACACCGGCCGTTTCGTTTAAAACAGGTGCCTATGGCATCCCACTATCAGTTACAGGCGGCCGTTTAAGCGTAGTGGCCGATGACAACTTTGAAGCCTTTACAGATGCTGTTCAGAAACTGCTCTCAGCACCGCAAAGAAACGTTCCGGCTGCTTTTTTTGAGCACTTCAATTGGAACGCCATCGCTAAAAGAGCCGTAACTCAGTTAGAGCAGCTCAGTTAAAGCACCTTATAGAAATGGCTTTGATTGAACAAAATTTTAAAAAAGTAGCTAAAAGAACGAAGAACATTTTTTGTATATCCGACCCACTCCTTCCAATCTTCTTTTATTTTCACCGGCCAAACCAAGCTCTTTCCTGACAAGATTATAAAAAAAATAAAAACAGTAAACAGATTGGCTGCAAGGTGAAAAAGATACCAAAAAACCCCATGTTGTTTGCGAAATCTTACAAAATTGGAAATCATGATTTGAAATCCCTTTCTGTCTGATAAGTTCTGATATCCTTTAGCTTTTGAGCCAAAAGCTGTGGATGAACTCTCTCCTTCCAAATGGGTAATATTTAAGTCGCCATAAATCAGCATTTTGCCATAGTTTTTTAGCCGGCTGCACCATTCGGCTTCTTCGGCATAAAGAAAAAAATCTTCATCAAGAAGGCCAGCCTTCTCACAAGCAGTTTTTTTCACCATAAGAAATGCCCCATTGATCCAATCTACCTCGGTAGTGGTGGTTGTGTTTTGCAGGTTTGTTTTCTTAACGCCGGCGCTGAGTCCGATCCACCGGATGAGGCTACCTACATAGGGCAATGCCATCAGGTAGTTGAGGCCACCAATCATAAAAAAGTTGCCAGAGATTTGTGGGCTGCCATCTGCGTTTACTAGTTGCACCCCGCAGGCGATTGCAGCATCTTGTTCCAATCTTTCAAAACAGCGATACACCGTGTCGTCCTTGCAAATGGTATCTGAATTGAGGAGTAAAACAATGGATCCCCTTGCGCTTCGAATTCCTTTGTTGTTCGCTCTGGCAAAACCGCTGTTGTACCCCATCTGATAAAACTGAACTGCTTCAAATTCTTTTTTAATAAGGGTTTCACTGTCATCTTCCGATGCGTTGTCCACAACAATTACTTCCATTTCGGGATGAGAACGCAATTCCAACCCCCGCAAACACTGCAAGACTAACTGCGGCGTTTTATAGTTGACAATAATAATGGAATACTTGATCAAAAAAAATGGGGTTGTTTCAGTTGTAAAAATAAGTAACCCAAAACAAACAAGGGCACAAAAAAAGACCGCTCAAAAATAGGCCTTTTGAAACGGTCTTTTATAAATTGTTTATAGATTTTATGATCCCAACCTATAACCCAAAGCCAAAGTACTTATTGGCATTGTTAAAGCAGATGTCCTGTACAACTTGTCCGGTCCAATTCAAATCGTTTGGAAGTTCGCCATTTTCTATATCAGCGCCCAAAAGATTACATAAAATCCTTCTAAAATATTCGTGGCGTGGGTAAGACAGGAAGCTTCTGGAGTCCGTGAGCATACCAACAAACCGGCTTAGCAAGCCCATATTCGAAAGTGCATTGATCTGTCGTG
>JBDHYK010000337.1:0-3258 GCA_039811305.1 Niabella sp. | reverse complement strand
ATAGACACGAAACCCAGCGGCCGCGAGCAGATTGTTATTTATGAAACCCCGTACCAGGTGAATCGGGATGCGCTGACTAACAAAATTGGTGATTTAGTCAATAATAAAATTGTTGAAGGGATTGCGCACGTAAATAATGAATCCAACAAAAAAGAGGGAACCCGTATTGTTCTGGATCTGAAACGGGATGCCATTGCACAGGTTGTAGTGAACCAGTTGTATAAATACACCGAACTGCAAACTTCATTTGGAATTAATAATGTTGCCATCGTTAAGGGGCGGCCCAGAACGTTACATTTAAAGAACCTGATTAGCGAGTTTGTGGCTTTCCGGCATGAAGTAGTTGTAAGGCGCACCGAGTTTGAACTAAAAGAAGCTGAAAAGAAAGCTCATATTTTACAAGGATATCTAATTGCTTTGGACCATTTGGACGAAGTGATCCGCCTGATTCGAAATTCTGCCACCCCAGATATTGCCAAAGAAAACCTTATCAATGCAGGCTGGGGCTTAGACGAAATTCAGGCAAAAGCCATTTTGGAATTAAGGTTGCAACGCCTTACGGGGATGGAACGGGAAAAAATTAAGCAGGAATATGATGAACTGATGAGTTTGATTGGTTATTTAAAAGAGATTCTTGCTAATGAACCGCTACGATTTGAAATTATAAAAAAAGAGCTTTTAGAAATCAAAGAAAAATATGGAGATGAGCGCCGCTCAGAAATCACGTATTTAAACGATGAGGTTTCTATTAAGGACCTTATAAAAGATGAAGACGTTGTAATTACAATTTCACATCTGGGTTATATAAAACGTACGCCAGTGGCCGATTACCGTGCACAGCGCCGGGGTGGAAGGGGAGTGATAGGAGGTAAAACCCGCGACGAAGACTATATTGAGCACCTTTTTGTGGCTTCTACGCATCATACTTTGCTGTTTTTTACAGAAAAAGGCAGATGTTACTGGCTGAATGTTTGGGAAATTCCTGAAGGTGAAAAAACAGGCAAAGGCAGGGCTATTCAAAACCTGATGCAACTGCCCCCAGACGATAAAATCCGCACCATATTAGATGTGAAAGACCTGAAAGATGAAGAATTTGTAAAATCACATTACATTGTTTTATGTACGAAACAGGGCATCATAAAGAAAACTTCGTTGGAAGATTTTAGCCGTCCGCGGCAAACCGGTGTAAATGCAATTACTATTGTAGATGGTGATCAATTGTTAGATGCACAGATCACCGACGGAAATTCTGATGTAATGATGGCCGTAAAAAGCGGTAGAGCCATTCGGTTTTCTGAAACTACCGTACGATCTACCGGGCGTGGCGCAATTGGCGTACGCGGTATAGAAGTGGATGATACTTCGGATGAGGTAGTGGGTATGATATGCCGAAATCCGCAGGAGGATAGCACAGTTACCGTTTTAGTAGTTAGCGAAAAAGGGTTTGGGAAGCGTACCAAAGTGGATGAATACCGATTTACCAACCGGGGAGGCAAGGGTGTAAAAACGCTCAACATCACAGAAAAGACGGGCAAATTAGTGGGTTTGTTGGGCGTAAAAGAAAACCAGGATTTAATGATCACCTGTAAAAGTGGGGTAACAATTCGTATGTCGGTATCCGGAATTAGTGAGTTGGGTAGGGCTACTCAGGGTGTAAAATTGATTCGGGTGGATGAAGGCGATGAAATTGCCGCTATCACAAAAATTAATGAACAGGAAGATAATTCTGAGGATGCAGCTCAGCCACCCTTAGAAAATGATGAAAATCATACTTCATCTGAAAAAAATGACGCAACTTTGAATAATGATAGTGCATCTACACCAGTAGAAGGGGAAGAACCACCCGTATCATAAAAAATATTTTTAAACGTTATTAATTTAGTCATTTAGAAAAACTAAAATAAATACAAATGAAAAAAGTTCTATTACTTGCTGCCATTACCTTTTTGTCTGTAGCGGCATTCGCCCAAAAATATGATGATGTAAAAAATTTAATCATGTTGGGACAAATTGATAAAGCAAAAGCGACACTTGATAAATTAGGAAATGAGAAGTTTTATGCCAAACCAGAAGGATACCTTGTAAAATCAGCTGTGTTTAGTAGTATGAGTTTAGATTCTGCCAAGGCCGCTGATGCCCAAAATAACAGGGAAGAATCTTATACTGCGTTCCTAAAATACAAAGAAATGGATCCTACGATGAAGGGGCTTGAGGATCCTATTTTAAAGAACGGACCGTTTAACCTCTATGCATCCTATTTCAACTCCGGCGTTGCCGAAATCAACAGTAAAGAGTATGAGGGTGCTTTCGATAAGTTCAAAAAGGTAGTAGATCTATCCGATATTTTAATTGCCAAGAAAATTTTACCCTATACTACTTTAGATACCAATGCAGTATATTATGCCGGGGTATTGGCCGAAACCACAAAAAACCCCGAAGAAGCCGTTAAGTATTATACTCGTCTTGCAGATCTAAAAGTACCCGGACCTAACTTTATATCAGTTTATCAAGGGCTGGTACGGCACTATGCACTTAAAAATGATAATGCAAACTTTGAAAAATTTAAGGCGTTAGGGCATGAACTGTATCCCGATGATGATTTCTTTAAGTTTAGCATGTTGGATTTTGCAATCGGTGGATCTAGCAACTTTGACGAAAAAATTAGTAATCTCGAAAAAATTATTGCATCCAACCCCAATGACTATAAATCTCAACTTGCCCTGGCCGAAGCCATTTACGATACTTTAAACTCCAGAAAAGAAGGAGCCGTGTTACCTCAGAATTATGACGAGTTGGAAGCTAAAATGTTGGGTGCATTGGAAAAAGCCGCCGCAATTAGCCCCGACGAAATGCAACCTTCACTTTTAAAAGGAGATCACTACACAACCAAAGCAGAAAGAATTGGCGATGAAATGAGGCCGATAGAAACTGAAATTGATAAAAAAGGAGCCAAAGCCACGCCGGCAGATAAGCAAAAATTAGCCGACGTGAAAAAAAGATATGATGCGGTTTATGATTTAGCAAAGGATAATTTTGAAAAAGCTGCCGAAATGTTTGGTAAAAAAACAAACCTGGATGCCAACCAAAAAAGACAGTATCGGATTATAGCCGGCAACCTTGCACAATATTATTCCTACAAAAGAGAAGGAGCTAAAGGAGCTGAAATGAATAAATATGTAGCAGCCGAAACAAAGTATAATGCACTGTACGAGCAGTTAAGAAAATAGAAACTACAACCAATAGGGCCGCGAACAGTTT
>JBDHYK010000336.1:0-3268 GCA_039811305.1 Niabella sp. | reverse complement strand
AAAAGACCCGCCAAAGGACACCTCAAAAGTAGCATCAAAACCGGTTCCTAAAGACTCAACACTAACCCTTGAGAAACTTAAAGCCGATACAACCATTAAAAATATTGACGACCTGAAAAAGGCTTTGGCAAAAACAGAAGCAACAAGGCCCCGTCCGGTTGCTCCACTTCCCGCAGCCAATCCAGATATTACAAAACCCGATATGACCATCTGGCACTGGAAGGACAAAAGATTGCAAAGCCGTCAACAAATGACGGAAATGACCGATAAAAATATTTCATATCTGGCTGTTTATGATATGAATTCGAAAAAATTCAGGCAGCTGAATGACAGTAGTATGCGAAGTATTTTTCTGCTTCCAAAATACAAATTTGCGCTGGGAGAAGATATAAGAAATTACGAATTAGAGCAGAGCTTAGACGGCCAAACCTATTCAGATATCTATATCATTAATGTAAAAGACGGCTCAAAGCAGCTTTTCAAGTCTAAATTCTATCGCCCTTCTTATAGTTCTTCACCACGCCCTTCACCAGACGGTGAAAAATTTGTTTTTGGCGAAGATGGAAATTTTTACCTGTACGATATTCCAAAACAAAAGACAAGTTCGCTAACACAAGCGATTCCGACTTCGTTCATCAATACAGATGACGATCACAACGTTACCAAACCATTAACCAACCTACTGGGCTGGAGCAGCGATAGCCGTTATGTTCTTATTGCAGATCTTTGGGATGTATGGCAAATACCGGTATCGGGCAATGGAAAAGCCAGCAACCTTACTCAGGATGGAGCAGCAACTCAAACCCGTTATCAAATGCGCTATACACTCGACCCTGATGAAAAAGGCTTTGATTTGTCGAAACCTAATTATTTCCGGAGCTATGGAGAGTGGAATAAAAAATCAGGAATTGTACGCATATTACCAGGCAGCTCCGGTTTAAAACCCGGCGCAACAAAACTGTTGTGGGATGATATTAACGTGGTGCTGCTTGGAAAAGCAAAAAACACCGACACATATATGTTTGGGACGGAAAAATTTAATCAGCCTACTGAAATGTATGTGGCGAATGCCCTATTGCAAAATCCTGTAAAAGCCACAAAAAATGCACCAGATGCTGATAAGTATTTGTGGAGCCCCGGCACACAATTGGTCAACTATGTTACCGAGAAAGGCGATTCCTTACAGGGAACCCTGTTTTTACCCGCCGGGTACGAAAAGGGGAAAAAATACCCTACCCTGGTTTACTATTATGAAAAGCTTTCTCAAACAAAAAACAACTATTCCAACCCAGGTTTTCCGGGAGGGGGCTGGCATCCGGGTATGTACACCGCCAATGGCTACGCAGTTTTTATTCCCGATATCGTTTATAAATTAGATGATCCGGGTATGAGTGCCGTATGGGCAGTATTGCCTGCAGTAAAAGCCGCCATTCAAACAGGAGTTATTGACGAAAATAAAGTCGGTATTACCGGGCACAGCTGGGGTGGTTATCAAACTGCATTTTTAGTTACACAAACCAATCTGTTTAAGGCCGCCGCTGCGGGTGCTGCCCTTACAGACATGGTGAGCATGTATAACCTTATATACTGGAACAGCGGAAACAGCAACATGTCTATTTTTGAAGCATCGCAGGGGCGCTTCAAAGGAGCACCCTGGGAAAACTGGGATAGTTATTTGCGCAATTCGCCCATCTACCATGTTAAAAAAGTTCAAACCCCACTGTTGATGTTGCATAATGACAAAGATGGTGCTGTAGATTTTACACAAGGTGTAGAATATTACAATGCACTACGCCGGTTGCAGAAACCCGTAGTAATGCTTCAGTACAAGGGCGAAAACCACGGATTAATGAAATTGGAAAACCGCAAAGACTATGCTGTGCGCATGATGGAGTTTTTTGATCATTACCTGAAAGGCAAACCGGCGCCAGCATGGTGGCAAGAAGGTGTAGATCGGATAAAACTTACAGAACATTTGGAAGGAAGGGCGTTTTAAGTTCAAATTGAACAAGAACCATCTGGTTTTTAATCATTTGATTTCAATAGATTTTTCCTGCCAAAATGCAATCGGGGCCATCTTTAGCTGCAAACGACAGGCAGTTAGCTATTGGCAGTACCTTTTTTCTTCAGTAGCATTCCAGCCCATGTTGCTAAAACAAAGGGTGCCGTTAAAGTAATTATTCCTGCCGAGCTTAACCCAATTTGTAGAAAGATGGAAAACAAAACAGCCACCGTAACCCATAGAAAGTCAATTTTGCGCTTACCTGCCAATGCAATTGCAACTAAGATGCCGTTATAACCCAGTAAGCCGCCATTGAGGGTTATAAAGGGTACTGACAATCCCCAACCCAATAATGACCCCAATACTGAAGCATAGACAGCATACAGAGCCGCTACCCTTGAGTTAATAAGAATACCTGCTAAGAAAAAAATGCCGGTAATACTGTTATTCTGAAACATCACCTGACCAAAACCTTTTGCAACTGATGCCATTACATCAAGCTGCGTAGCTGTTGCCTCTGCCGCAGGTCTCATATTCTGATGAAAACCTAAAGTGATGATAACTAAGAGTATCCAGGTTATCAATACAAAGGGCGCTGTGAACGGGGGCAGTTTTGTCGCCACCCATCGCATTACCACCGTTGTAGCAACAACGCCGACAAATAAAGCCATACAACTGATGATGGTCAGTTTAAAAAAAACGAACATCGCTATGGCTACCAATACTCCATTAAAGCCATACAAACCTTTTTGTATATCAGCATCAGGATACTTAAACATCTTTGCTGCACAAGTGCCAATGGCAGCGCCGATTATTGCTGCACAACCTAATAGAACAGAATTGAAAAATATACCCAACAAAAAAAGCAGCCCCGAAAGAGCTGAATTCTGAAACAGTACCTGTCCCACACCCCGCAACACAGGTTGTATATATTGATTAAAAAACCAACGCATCATTCAACTAAAATAGGAAAATTTATAACAGGCACATAAAAACCTTCATTTTTTGCAAAATTTTACTCCTTCGCCCCATAATTTTAAAATTAAAAAAGCAGAACAAAAAACCTGCCCTAACCAAACTAGTGTCATGTCAAGTTGAAATTGTCGGATAGAGTTTTTTTAATTTTATCCTTGCCTTATCATTACTAAACTGCCAATTGATTTTTGCCTCCTTATTATTCCGGTCTTTTTGCCAAGCATTTACTTCTGATTTCATTTCTTCTATTGTGCTAATTCTGCGGTTTAAACATTGCCCCATTAATACATG
>JBDHYK010000335.1:0-3292 GCA_039811305.1 Niabella sp. | reverse complement strand
AGATCGTCTTGCTGCTCTTTTGCAGGTTCGGTTTCATCGGGTTCCTCGTCGCCGTTTCGTCCAACGAGCCGGGGTTGCTGCCATTTATTGTATTGTGTAATGCTACTCATGCTTTTCTTTATTATTTTTGCTTTTTATAATTCGTTACCAGCACTTCGTCTATCAGCCCGTATTCTTTGGCTTCTGCGGCCGCCATCCAATGGTCGCGCTGAAAATCTTTTTCAATTTGTTCAACGGGCGTACCGGTGTGTTCTTGCACGATTTCGTATAATTCTGCTTTAAGCTTGCGAATTTCATTTACCGTAATTTCTATATCGCTGGCCTGCCCTCCAATAGCTCCACTGGGCTGATGCATCATTATACGAGAATGTTTTAAAGCGGCGCGTTTGCCCTTTGTGCCAGCAGCCAACAATACGCAGGCCATTGAAGCGGCAATTCCTGTGCAGATGGTGGCTACATCGGGGGTTACGTACTGCATTGTGTCGTAGAGGCCTAACCCTGCATACACACTACCTCCCGGACTGTTAATGTACATGTTGATATCGCGGGTGCGATCGGTGCTGTCTAAAAACAGGAGCTGGGCGGTTACAATATTGGCGACTTCGTCATTTACAGGGTAACCCAAAAAAATGATGCGATCCATCATCAACCGGCTGTACACGTCCATTATGGCCACGTTCATTGGGCGCTCTTCAATAATATTAGGGGTAAGCCCGGTTACAATATGTTTGCCGTAGCTGTTAAGGGTGTTACTGGAAATCCCTCTGTGTTTTACAGCGTATTTTTCAAATTCTGATTGTAAAGCCATGTAGTTTATTTTCTAAAAATTATGTAAAAACCAAATTAGTACCACCCTTGAGGGTAGCGGCTTTAAAAGTATCAAATATCAATCCATTGGCAAAATTTGTTTAAAATGTGCCAAGTTGACGGGTGGCAACCCTTAGCAGTATGCAGGAGTACCGGTTTTCTCCGTTACTAATGTCCCTCGCTGCCAATCACTTTAAACTTATCGCCGGTTTTGTCTGCAATATTCTGGTAAAACCCTTTGCTGTAACCCGGTTGTTTCACGTTCGGGATGGCATTGTCCGATCGGCTTTTAATATTGCCATCCATATATTTTGTAAACAAATAGGCGTAAAGTCGCTTCCATTCTTTAAAAGTCATGTCTTGTTGCTGGTTGGAAAAATTAGTCAGATAGTCTGTAGCCTGCTTAGGACTTTTTTTCAGCAAAGCGAGGGCTTGTTTGTCTGCGTTGGCAATTTTTCTAATAAAATCATCCTCCAGTTCCTGCTGTTTTTCCTGTATTTCGGGTATCATATCGCTATAGCGGGTATAGGCAAAATTGGAAACCTGATTGAACAGCCAAAAAGCAGAAGTTTCGCTAAAAGTCATCATATCGCCATTACCAACTTTTATTGAAGCTGGAATTTTAGTGATGGCAGAGTACATGGGTACATACACGGTAGAATAGGTATCGTCCATGCCGAACCATAAAATGCCACCGATGGGGGCGGGCAGCCAGGAGCGGGATTGCGATACGAAGGAAAACCCGGTTTGCTGGGTAGAGATGGCTCTTTCGTTAAAGTATTTTGTAGTGTCGCCGGCACTCCAGGTCAAAGGACGCCACCGCACGATGCACTTATAAGGGCCGGCTCCCGGATCCTGGGTCATATCCATTGGGGTTCCACCGTAAAAATCGCGCATCATACCGTACATATCTTTCAATCCAATTTTTTGATTGGGCTTGATATACAAGGGCATACGGTGGGTTAGATTTTTACCCATTACATAGTCCAGGTATTGATCCATACCGGTTGCTACTTTGTTGAACCCGCTCCAAACTCTTGCTTCGCAAAAACGTGCTCCACTAAAGTCAACTGGGTTGTAGGTGTCGCTAAAGCTAAAATCAGCGTCTTTGCCCGAAAAATAGCCTTTGCTACGTGCAAAAGAAATAACATCTGGCGAGTAAATGCAGTTCTCTGGGTCATTGAGCGGAAAATTTAGGATGCGGGCCTGGTTGGCATGCCCCGAAATGTACCCGTCAGGAATTTTTACAGCCACCCAAACTGCACCTTTGTTGTCGGCTCCTTTCCCAATCATTTCCATTACCCATACTTCGTTAGGGTCGGCAATGGAAAAAGACTCCCCTCCGCTGTAGTATCCGTATTTCGCTACCAGTTCTGTCATTGTTTTGATGGCTTCCCTTGCTGTTTTGGCACGTTGCAGGGTAATGTAGATGAGGCTGCCATAGTCCATAATCCCCTTGGGATCTTGTAATTCTGAACGGCCCCCAAAAGTGGTTTCTCCAATTGCTAATTGAAACTCGTTCATATTGCCTACCACATTATAAGTCTGAGACGCCTGCTCGATGGAGCCTAAGTATTTCTGGGTATCCCATTCGTACACTTTTAGCAGCGTGCCTTTTGCATAGCGGGCGGCAGGCCAATGGTACAGCTCGCCATAGAGCGTATGGGAATCTGCAGAATAAGAGATCATGGTAGAACCATCTTTACTGGCTCCTTTGGTAATTAAGAAGTTGGTACAGGCATGGCTAAGCGTGGTGCCTGTGATACCGAGCAGAAGAACGAACATCTTTTTCATTTGTATCTGTCTTTTTTATGATTTATATTTACGGCATGTAAAATTTTGAATGGGTAAAAATAAACAAATCCTGCCCGATCAACAAATCCGGTTGCCGCTACTGTTTTTTACCCATGCCGGTGTGCCCATTGGAAATTCTGGATTTTGATATTTTATTGTGAATCAATAAGTTATATTTAATACCTTGACTATGAACCGAAAACAGTTTTTGCAGATTGCCGGCCCGGCGTTTTTGTTATTGGCAAATGGGCAGTTGGTACAAGCTACCGACCTTTTATCGTTGGTGGCGAAGAGAAAGAAAAAAATTCGGTTTGTAATTGCTTCTGACGGGCATTACGGAGAGAAAAACACGGATTATGTTAATTTCTTCAACACATTGGTAACGCGGATCAACGAGGAACATAAAAAAGAGCGATTTGACTTTTGCATGATTAATGGGGATATTGTGCACAACGATCCTGCTTTTTACCCGGATGCAAAAGCAGTCCTGGATCAGTTGGCACCGCGGTATTATGTAACCCTTGGAAATCACGATCGGGTTTCGGGCGAGCAATGGGCCGGTATTTGGAATATGCCCCTCAATTACGATTTTGTTATCGGGGATACTGCTTTTTTAGCAGCCGCTACTTCCGACATAAGCGGAAAATATCAAAGCCCGGATCTGGGGTGGTTTTCACAGAAATTTGAGCAG
>JBDHYK010000334.1:0-3336 GCA_039811305.1 Niabella sp. | reverse complement strand
GCCTACGACCAATTCGACGACCGTTATGGGCACCTGTTTTACAAAACTCCCTACTCCTATTATCTCTTAGCTGTGGAATATCGTTTTGTAGGGAAGCAATGCCCCGGTGCGCCGGGCTGGGCCTATAAAAACAGTGGAATCATGATTCATTGTCAGGATCCTGCCACCATGCGAAAAAATCAGGATTTTCCCATATCCATTGAAGTGCAGCTTTTGGGTGGGGATGCCACGGGTGAAAGAAGCACCTGCAACCTATGCACACCGGGCACACAGGTAGAAATGGATGGAAAACTGTTTACACCCCATTGCATCAATTCTACTTCAAAAACCTATCGTGGCGAAGAATGGGTACGAGCCGAAGTACTGGTACTTGGCGATAAAGAAATCAAACATATTGTAAATGGAGACACCGTGCTTCGTTATCAAAAACCACAAATTGGGGGTGGAAATGTCAGCGATTTCGACCCCAGCATAAAAAAGGATGGAACTCCGCTGGTTTCGGGTTATTTTTCTTTACAAAGTGAAGGCCATCCCATTGAGTTCCGAAAGGTGGAAATAAAAAATTTAGAACGCTATTATAAACAAAAACAAAAGCGTTTGTAACCAAAACTCGCCTGGTAGAAATCTGCCTTTGTTATTACAAGGTTTCATGAAGGCGAAACGATACAATCCACGAAAGCGTCCCAAGACCCCATGGTGAAAAGCCATTATCTGGGTGTTCTTTTGTTTTGTCTTATTATTTTAATCTGTTTTCGGCTTAATCCGTACTCACTTTCACAACTTCATAAACGGTTTTCCCGTTTTCAATAACTTCTTTGTAATAAGTTCCTGATGGCGACTCGAATTGTTTTTCGCCATTTACAGTAATCGTTCGGGTGTCTTTTGGCAGTATTTCAAACCGATCGCCTATCTGAGGGCGTATTTGATAGTTCTTTGCATTGCCAGACTCCCGCACCTGCGGCGCATCTTTCTTTGGCGCTTCTGATTTGTCGCTATTCATTTCCCGATTGTCAGCACGATTATTCCTTAGATTCCGATCGGGATAAGCCGGGCTTCTATCTTCGTAGCTCCGGCTGCGTGCGGCATCTGTATCCAAGTTCCCATCTGTCCCCACAACGATGTAAACCCGTTTCCCGTTTTCATCTCTGTCTTCCACAAAAAAGATCCCGTCAAATTCGTAATACGTATCGCCGTCAATGATACGTTCTCTGGTGCCGGGGGGTAACCGCCTTACGGTAGCCCCCAATGGTGGTGCAACGGCCTCATATCCTCCTCTGTCTGACTCTCTGTAATACCTGTCGTTATAATAATAATAGGGATCGCCTCCGTAATAATACCGGCTATACCCACGAGGAAGTGTACTTAGATAAATGCCTACGCCCGGAAATCCAATCCCCACGGATACGCCCACCTTGGGGCGCATAGCATACCCGCCATAAGCCCCAATGCCTACAGACACGCGTGGCCGGTATATTGAACCATAACCCCGACCATAGTAACCCGGTCGGGGGCGCCCCCATTGTGCATTACTTTCGGCTACTAATAAAAAAACTGCTGCGAAAGCCAGAAAAGCGATTTTAACAGATTGATTTTTTATCATTTTACTCCAATTTCTTTGTTTTATGACGATGGAAATAAAGAAAAAGCAGGCTCGTAACGTTAAAAAAATTGAAAAGTTTATTCCTCGTTGTTATCATCCGGAACCTTTTACAAGCTCAACCCTGGGATCATACAGAAACAGGTTCGGTCAAGTCGGTGATATTTTTTACATTTGAAGTTTAATTCCGTACTATGGCGAAAGCAACATCTCCAAAAAAGAAAACCGATAAAAAACCGGCAGTCATCACACCGGCGTCCTTTGAGTTCCTTAAAAAATATATCAATAATGCTTCTCCTGTTGGTTTCGAAACCTTGGGACAAAAGTTGTGGCTGAATTATATCAGGCCGTTTATTGATGAAGATTTTGTGGATCCTTATGGTACGGCTGTTGGCATCATTCATCCGGGACAGGCTTTTAAAGTGGTGATTGAAGCGCATGCCGATGAAATTAGTTGGTTTGTAAATTATATTACCGATAATGGGTTGCTGTACCTAAAAAGAAATGGAGGCAGCGACCATCAGATTGCACCGGGGCAAAGAGTATTGATTCATGGGAAAAAAGGCCTGGTGAAAGCAGTTTTTGGCTGGCCGGCAATCCATACCCGCCTGGGAGATAAAAACGAAACTCAACCCAAACCAGATAATATTTGGTTAGACTGTGGAGCCCGTACGAAAAAAGAAGTAGAAGACCTTGGAATACACATTGGAGCAGTGGTTACCTACCAGGATGGTTTTGATGAGTTAGCTCATGATTATTATGTAGGCCGTGCTTTTGATAACCGCATCGGTGGTTTCATGATTGCAGAAGTAGCCCGGCTTTTAAAAGAGAACAAAAAGAAACTTCCCTACAGCCTGTATGTAGTAAATGCCGTTCAGGAAGAAATTGGCTTACGGGGAGCCGAAATGATTGCCCGGCGCATTAAACCCAATGTGGCGATTATAACCGATGTTACACACGATACTAACACCCCTATGATTGAAAAAAAGATAGAAGGAGATATTCTTTGTAGCAAGGGACCCTCCCTGGCCTACGCCCCTGCAATTCATAATAAACTGTTGGCTTTTGTAGAAGAGATTGCAAACAATAAAAAAATACCGGTACAATGGCGGGCACTCAGTCGCAGTACCGGCACCGATACCGATTCTTTTGCGTATAGTAATGATGGATGCCCGTCGGTATTGATATCCATTCCCCTGCGTTATATGCATACCACCGTGGAAGTGTTGCACAAAGATGATATTGAAAACACAATCCGCCTGATTTACGAAACCTTATTAGCTCTATCGCCTAAAACGAATTTGAGTTATTTGTGATTGGTTTATTTTTTCAAAACTGGTTTCCTGGAAAGCACCCCGGAGTCCTCGGCGATTAACTTTCTGAGGTAGAGATCAATATTAAAGACCTGACTTTTCTTTTTATTGGGTGCATTTATGATGGAGTCTAATTTTTCCTGAACCTTGTAAAGCTCCTGAGGAGCGCCCGTAGTGGCAAACGTTATTTTTTTAGAACCCGTGCTGTCGGCATAATCAAATTTGTAGCGCAAGGCTTTAGACGCAGTATCCGCTACAAGGTAATAATCATTGTAGGAAGTAGTATCTGTAGCAAAATGGTTCAGAAATTCCAAAGTAGCATTGCCAATAAACCCATAATAATAGCCTGTGCTGTCGGGTTTGTTGCGCACGATCAAACTGTAGTTCCCGTCTTTAGCAATGTCGAG
Source organism: Niabella sp. (assembly GCA_039811305.1). Taxonomy (GTDB): domain Bacteria; phylum Bacteroidota; class Bacteroidia; order Chitinophagales; family Chitinophagaceae; genus Niabella. Next base: position 19 of record JBDHYK010000334.1, on the reverse strand, counting down.
ATAATAAAGCAGGCTTAAA
>JBDHYK010000333.1:0-3347 GCA_039811305.1 Niabella sp. | reverse complement strand
CCCTATTATAACGTAGCCACAGACGAATATATTTTCAAGAACATTGATGAAGACTGTTTTATGTTGTGGCGAAATGACAATGCAATCATTGTTGGTCAATATCAGAATACACTCGCCGAAATTAATTACGAGTATGTAAAGAAACATAAGATTGCAATTGTTCGTCGTCTATCGGGTGGAGGCGCCGTGTACCACGACTTAGGCAATCTGAATTTTTCGTTTACCCAAAAAGGCAAAGACAGTAACCTTTCAGATTTTGAAAAGTTTACAAAACCCATTATTGATGTGTTGCAACAACTCGGCGCGAATGCCCGGTTTGAAGGCAAAAATGATTTAATGATTGATGGATTGAAGATTTCGGGGAATGCTGAGCATATTCATAAAAACAAAATATTACATCATGGGTGTTTACTTTTTTCATCCGACTTAAAAAACGTAAGTGAAGCGCTCAGGATTAACCCTGTAAAATACGTTGACAAAGCAATAAAATCAGTTCCTAAACGAGTTACAAATATTTCAGACCATTTAAAAGAACCATTAACAGTTGAAGACTTTGCGCGCAAAGTAATGGAACACATTATTGCGATTACTCCCAACGCCAGAATCTATGAGTTTACTGAAGAAGATAAAAGGCAAATACAAAAATTGAGGGATGAGAAATACGCAACACAGGAATGGAATTTTGGCAAATCGCCAGATTACAATTTTAAAAAAGCCATCCGCACACAAGGGGGTTTGTTAGAAATGAACCTGCTGGTAAAAAAAGGGGTTATCGAACAGGTGAAACTATATGGTGATTTCTTTTCTAACCAAGGTGTTGATCGAATTGAGAACGCATTGACGAATATTCCACATGAAGAGCAGGCGATCTTACAGGCGCTGGCTCCCATTCAAATAAACGAACACTTAAAAAACATAACTGTATCTAATTTAATTGACGCCATTTTCTAACGCAACAATAGTAAAATACCCTCTTTAAACGTATTACAGTGAGCCGTGAGTAGGTTGCGTAACTGTGCAGAATACCCACCCCCCATGCTTACCTGAACTGGGAGATTCCATTTTTTACAAAACCGAAACACCATCTGATCGCGTTGTCTGCAATCTTCGAGGGTCAGTTTCAATTTTCCCATTTTATCGGTTTCCAGAACATCCACTCCCGCCTGGTAAAAAATAAATTCAGGCCGAACTTTGTAGTAAATTGTTTGAAGTGCTTCCTCCACTATTTTAAGATATTCGCTTCCTTTCGTACCGTCGGGCAATCCAATATCCCAATCCGACTTTTCTTTCTTGAAAGGATAATTATTTTGTCCATGAACGGAGAAGGTAAACACACGGGGTTCATTTTGAAAAATTTCCGCCGTACCATTTCCCTGGTGAACATCCAGGTCAATGATTAGTACTTTTTTCACTTGTAGCTGGTGTACCAGATAACTCGCGGCAACCGCTTGATCATTCAACAAACAAAAACCTTCACCCCAGTCAGAACCGGCATGATGAGTTCCTCCGGCAATATTAAAACCAATGCCTCTCTTCAAAGCCGCTAACGCCGCCAGTATGGTTCCATTTGTAATGCGCAGTTCCCGATCTACTAAGGCTTCGCTACGTGGGAATCCTATGCGCCTAACCTCCCTGGGATCCAGTGTAAGGTGCAGCAATCTTTCTAAATACGATGCCTGGTGCACCTTTGTTAGAAACTTTATCTCCACTGGTTGCGGCGCAAAAAAATCATCCTTTGTTACGATTGCCTCGTATAATAATTGTTGGGGCAACAACTCGTATTTAGCCATCGGAAACCGATGCCCCTCGGGTAAGGGATGACGGAAACACTTATGCAGTGCAATAAAAGGAATCTTCTTTCTGCTCATTGATGGCCTCAAAAATACCAAATGCTTTTTAATTTGAAATTCTATTATCCCTTCATCGTGTGGATCCACACAATAGTACTACATACCCAAAGAGAGTTATTCGGCAAACCTTTACCTTCTTCCCAATGAAAAAGAAACCGGTTCATTGTATTTGTTTTATAAAAAATTGATAGGCACACTAAAAGTGTAAAAATCTCCCCTCATTTACAAACTATGAGATTTGTCAGGTTGGGAATTTTAGACAAGGATTTTTAAAATGAATTTTTACCTTTGTCGAAATTTCTTTGAAACAATGAAAAAATGGATCCTTTTTTTAATGATGATCTTTTCTGTACATGGCTTTCGGGCTTTCGGACAAACAATAACCAGTAGAGATAACAGAGCCTGGTTGGGCTATATCACACAATCGAGAATCAGCAACCGATTGAGTATTTGGGCAGATGCCCATTGGGTGAGCCGAAGTTTTGGCATCCTACGCCCCGGCCTATCCTATCATTTCAACAATAAGTACAATGTTGTAACCACCCTGGGCTATGCGCACCTTTGGATCTATCCTGCTGCAGGGAACAAAACTTTCAGACCCGAACACCGGTTATGGGGTCAAACCACTGCTTCGCACAAATACAATCATTTCAACTTTTCGCATCGGCTACGATACGATGCTCGATTCAGGCAAAAACTAATTGCCGACAAGTTACAAGACGAGTTTAATTTCAATTACCGCTTACGTTACCAGTTTCAAACCAAATACAATTTAACCCAACAACTTAGCGCCAAACAAAAATTCTATGGTTTTTTTGCCGATGAAGTGTTGTATAATGTTGGGAAAGAAATAAAAAATGGCAATCGGCTCGATCAAAACCGGCTTTCCTTAGGCGCCGGTGTTAGTGTAAGACACACTGCAGTACAATTAGGCTACCTCAATCAACTTGTTAAGTCTGCAACCGCAAATACCTTTGCCATGAATCACCATGTACAATTATTTGTTTTGCAAAATTTTGACCTTAGGAAGAAGCATCCTTAGTGGTAATGTTGAAACAAGTTCTGAGTTTGATTTAAACAACTCGGTTTTCGTAGCACCTCAAATTCAGGAAAATCAATCCAGCAGCGCACAAAACGAATAATCTATTTATGGTCATTCTGAACGAAGTGAGGAATCTACTCCAATATTCGGGAGATCTCGCCCTGCAGCGAGATGACGATCACGACAATTTGAAATGCAGCCAGTAGCGGAACCTATCTGGTTTTTGTGTATGTTTGTTTTATGGATCTATCACAAGACACAAAAAATATTTTAGGGCTTAAATTACCTACCGATCCGCGTTGGGTGCATCTTGCTGAAATCAGCCTTGAGGCGGTTCTAACCGATCATGCGTATTGTGAACAAAAAGCAGCAACCAGTTGCATTTCTATCATTCAGCGTTTTAGCGAAAAAGAAAAAATTGTACAGGAACTTGCTCCGATCGTTACAGAAGAATG
>JBDHYK010000332.1:0-3353 GCA_039811305.1 Niabella sp. | reverse complement strand
GCTATTAAACCCTATTTTTGAAGTAGCAAAGGTACAGATTTCACATTATTTTATTTATGGTGCAACTGAGCGAAAAGGGAATTTCATATAAAGCGGCTGTTTTTATGCTGATCGCTTTTGCATTGGGGGGAATGTTCTTAAGCAGTCTTTTGTCGGGGCCCATCGTGATGCTGATGACAGGAGAACCGGTTTCTTCGGTAAGTCGAATATTGCTTGATCCCGGCCACCAGCGTGAAATGCAGGTAGTGCAGGTGGTGTCGTCGGTGATGATGCTGTTATTGCCCACCCTGTTTACAGCGGGAAGACTGAGTAAGCGCCCGATGGAGCTAACGGGGTTTCGAAAGACTGTGAGCACCAGACAAATAGGGTTGGTGGTATTAATTACCATTTTCGGAATGATACTGAGCGGGTCATTAGGCTATCTTAGTTATCAGTTACCCTTTCCCGAAAGCTGGCAGCGCAGTTTTCAAGAATTTGAAAATACCTATTTGAAACAAGCCGTTCAGATGATAAAGGTAGATTCTGTGGGCGCACTGCTGGTTTCATTGCTGGTAATCGCCCTGATACCCGCAGTTTGTGAAGAAACATTTTTTAGGGGCGGCTTGCAAAATTATCTATACCGTAGCAATGGTAAAATTTGGCTATCGGTGGTAGTAGTTAGCCTGGTATTTAGCGCCATACATTTTTCTGCCTACGGTTTTTTATCAAGGTTTGCATTGGGGATGATGCTGGGGCTGATTTTTCAGTTTACAGGAAGCCTTTGGCTTAGTATTTTGTTTCACGGCATTAATAATGGAGCGGCTGTGCTGATGATCTATTTTCAAAGAGCATCAGGTAAGACCCTGGAAGCAATCATTGCAGACCGGGATGGAAGCTATTGGGGGCTATTGGCACTGCCCTTAGTGGTGTATTTTTTCATCTTATTAAAAAAGGATCGTAAAATTAATACTACAGAAACAGATGGCATTTAACTGGACTACTTTTTGGACCCGCACCTGGACCGCCCTGGTTTTTGTAGGGCTGATGGCTGTTGGTGTGCTATATAATGAATGGAGTTTTTTTATTTTGCTGAGTATCATTCATTTTGGTTGTTGGGTCGAATATGGGAGGCTTATCGAAAAAATACATCGTACCTATTTTGATTCCTACCTTATCATTGGGTTTTCTTTAATAGGGTTTCATATTCTTTTGTTGCTAAGCGATGGGTTAATACTAAGCTACTACTCTGTAAAAGGCAGTTTTTCACTTTCTTTTTTATTGGCAGGTTCTGTTTTTCTTGCCATGGGCTTTTTTCAAAAATACAAAGTTAGTTTAAAAGCTATCGGATCGCTGGCACTTGGTTTGGTTTATATCTCTCTGCCCATAGCCTTATTATTGCACCTCAGATTATCAGAAAACATCAGCGTGCTTGCAAATGGCGAACAATTGAGCGGTCGGTCGAACGGGTTTTATATTCCCATTCTTATTATTGTTGCTCTTTGGATTAATGATACGATGGCCTATTTGGTAGGATCGGCTATTGGGCGAACTCCCTTTTCTAAAATTTCTCCGAAGAAAACATTGGAAGGCACCCTCGGGGGTATGGTGCTATGTGTTGCTGCCCTAACCTTGCTGTTGAAACCCTGGTTTCAATGGCAGGTATTGATCGGCATTTCACTAATCGTAGCTGTTTTTGGCACTTTGGGCGACCTTTTAGAATCAAAAATAAAGCGATTGGCTCAGGTAAAAGACAGCGGACGGATTATGCCTGGCCATGGAGGCTTTTTAGATCGTTTTGATTCACTCTTGTTTGTACTGCCTTTTATATGGGTTTTTCTGCAGCTAATGGCATTATAGTTAATTACTCCATTGAAATTTTCAGCCCATCGTAGGCCAGTTGTCTTCCTTGTGGCAGGTTCCGGTTAATAGTTTTGTGCAGGCCCATTTGATGTGAAATATGGGTGAAATACGCTTCTGGCACCTCTAACTGATCTGCCAGTGCAAGCGCTTCCTTTAAGGTAAAATGAGACACATGTGTTTCATGACGCAGCGCATTGACTACCATTACCCGGCTGCCTTTGATTTTTTCTTTAGTGCTCTCATCTATTCGGTTGGCATCGGTAATATAAGTAAAAGATCCCATTCGGAAGCCCAATACCGGCATATTTAAATGCCAGACAGGTAAGGTGCTTATTTTTAAGTCCTTGACTACAAAGTCGTTAGCGCCAATTTCGTGCAGGGTGATGCTGGGAATGCCCGGATACTTGAATTTTGAAAAGGCATAATCAAATTCCTGTTCTATGCGGTTGAGTGTAGCACGTGAGCCATAAACCTGCATCGCAGTTTGTTGAAAATAATTAAATGCCCTTACATCGTCTAATCCAGCTATATGATCTTTATGGGAGTGAGTGAGTAGCACACCATCCAGCCTTTTAACCTCGTTGCGGAGCATTTGTTGTCGGAAATCGGGTCCGGTATCTATTACCAGCGTGGTTTGTGGCGATTGTATCAAAATACTGGATCGTAGTCGCTTATCTCTGCCATCTTCCGAGAGACATACTTCACAGTCGCAACCAATCATGGGCACACCGCTGCTGGTGCCGGTGCCAAGAAAAGTGATTTGTAAAGGGGGGTAAGACAAATAACAAAAATTTAGGGTAAAGCCAGGGGTAGCATCAATGGGTATCAGCAGCTGAAGCGCCATCAATCAGTGCATCGGACATTATTTTTTCGTAAAGTTTTCGGAGCCCCTCATCCAACTGTTCTTTTAGGATGTCTAACTGAGGAATTAGTTCTGCAAGTGTATTGACGCGCCCTTCGGTTTGTAGAAATTTATTTAAGACCACCACTTTTTTGTGTTCTAAAATGCAGTAACCACTTTGAAAATTACCTCTTTCGTAACGCAATACATAACCACTTTTTTCGGGAATTGCTTCCAATTTATCCAATGTGCTTTGATTGTACTTTATCATATTTTACTTCTTGCTTTACAAAGATAATCAAATAAAAACAGCTCTTTTAGGCATTGTGAATAGTATGGTAATTACTTGGGGATTAGAATTCGGTTGCGCGGTATTGACACCCTCTGTTACGTTCAAGTATTTTTAATAACCCCAAAACAGAATTGTTTTGTTAGTTTTACAATACCATATTAATTAAAAAATACGTAACCATTATGCAACGCTTGCTTTTAACCATTGTTTTTACATGCTGCCTCCTGACCTCTTCTTTCGCTCAGGATAAAAAAATTGGTAATGAAACGCCCCAACAAAAGGAACAACGCATGAAGTGGTGGACCGATGCTCGCTTTGGTATGTTCATCCATTGGGGCTTGTATGCACTCCCAGCCCGCCACGAGTGGGTAAAAAAACGAG
>JBDHYK010000331.1:0-3357 GCA_039811305.1 Niabella sp. | reverse complement strand
GGTTCTTCGTCAAAATTAGTGGAAATGAAAAAATAGTCGGAACTATGCAGTATGAAAATAGAAGATATAAATAAAGGGTTGGGGACATTACTTGATGTGCAAAAGCCTTGGCAAATAGAGTCGGTAGATGTACAACACAAGAATAAAGTAGTGGATATTTTTATAGACTATGAAAGGGGTTCACGGTTTTCTTGTCCAGTATGTGGGAGTATGAGCAAAGTACACGACAGCCGAAGCCACCGGCTCCGGCATTTAGACTGGTTCGAATATCGAAGCTATCTGAACGTAAAAGTTCCGAGGGTCAAATGCGAGGAGCATGGTGTCAAAGTGATTTCCAATCTTCCCTGGGGGCATACCGGGAGCCACTTTAGTTTTTTTTGAAGAACGGATAATGCGGCTGTCTGTTGAGATGTCGATGAGCGCAGTAGCAGCGGAGTTGGGGGAATCGGACAGTACCCTATGGCGGGTGTTTCATTATTATGTAGGCAGGGCAATTAAGGAGCAACTGAACTTAAGTAAAGTAAGCCGCATCGGGGTGGACGAAACAGCCAATAAGCGGGGTCATAATTATGTAACCATATTTACTGATTTAGATAGTGGGGATGTGATACTGGTCGTAGAAGGAAGAAAAAAAGAAGTGTTTCAAACCCTTTATGGCTGGCTGTTTGACAAGGAAGGCCATCCTGGCAAGATAGCATTGTTCAGCATGGATATGAGTAAAAGTTACAAGGCAGGGAGCCGTGAATATTTTGCACATAGTGAAATAGTGTTTGATAAGTTTCATATAAAAAAGGCCGTTAATGAGGCTGTCGATCAGGTACGAAAATCAGAAGTAAAACATTGCGAAGAACTAAAAAAAACGAAGTATATGTGGTTGAAAAACGAGCAAACCCTTACAAGCGACCAACGTCTAAAGCTAAATACATTTTTAGCAGAAAGTACTTTGGACACAGCTAAAGCTTATCAAATGAAAACAGGCTTTGACACTTTGTGGAAAGTGCAACCCAAGGCGGTAGAGCCATTATTACAGACCTGGATGCAAAGTGCAATAGGGTCTGCGCTCAAACCATTTTCGTATTTAGTGAATACTTTAAACAATAATTATGCTGGAATCGTAAAGTCAAAGAAAACGGGGATAACCAATGCGGCAGCAGAAGGCCTGAACAGCATTGTTCAAATGGCAAAATCAAGGGCCAGAGGATTTCGGAACGTCCATAATTTTATGGCCATGATCTATTGCTTAGGAAATGACTTTAATTTCAAATTCCACACAAAATGACGAAGAACCAGTTTTTTCATCTAAAACAAATGAATAAGGATTATTCGCAGGTACTTATTACTTTTGATGATTGTACGGACCAAGGCCAACCCAATGACCGGGTCTCAGTTTTTATTAAAAATTAAATAAAATGAGTTTACAGGATAAATTAAAAAATTTTATGGGTTCAAAAATTAATGAACACAAAGAAGCAGGAAAGAAGTTTTTGGAAGAAAATTCTACAAAAGCCAACGTAGTCTCCTTACCCGAGGGGATACAATACCTGGTGATTAAAGAGGGTACAGGCAAACAACCCGGTATTAGCGATTCTGTTACAGCACATTACAAAGGAGCCTTGTTAAATGGTGTAGAATTTGACAGTTCTTTTAAGCGAAACCAGCCCTTTACAGCAAGGCTTACCCAATTGATAAAAGGATGGCAGATCGCCCTTCCTTTAATGAAAGAAGGGAGCCATTGGCGCTTATGGATTCCCTCCGATCTGGCTTATGGCGATAGAGGAGCCGGTCGGGATATTCCAGGGGGTGCTACTTTACTATTTGAAGTGGAGCTTTTGAAAGTGAATGGCTAAAGCAGTGTAAGAATGTATTGAAACCCACCGGTAAACAAAACCCGGCATCGTATAGAAACAGAGCGCAGGTGGAAGATGATTCAGCCAGATGCAACGGAGGATTGTAAGAGCCAGGAGAATACCCAAACGAAACAATCAAAATAAAAATAATTTTTTATGAATTGGAAAACGATTTCATCGGAATACTTGTTTGATGATCTTTGGTTTAAAGTGCGTAAAGACAAGTGCGAAACGCCCTCCGGAAAAATAGTAGATCCGTATTACGTGTACGAATTCCCCGAATGGGTAACCTGCTTTGCTTTAACCGAAGATAACAAAGTACTGATGGAATTGCAGTACCGCCATGCCATTGGCGAAACCTGTTATGAAATCCCAGGGGGCTGCGTGGACGACGACGACCCCGACCTACAGGCCGCCGTAAAGCGCGAACTATTGGAAGAAACCGGTTATATTTTTGATTCCTACGAATATCTGGGTCGTACCTGTGCCAACCCCAGCACCAATAGTAATTGGATGCACATGTTTTTGGCAACAGGGGGTAGAAAAATTACCGATCAAAATCTGGATCCCAACGAAGAGATTGCAGTTGAATTAATGGATTTGGAGGAGTTCAAAATAAAATTCAGAAATAATGAATTTATCCAGTCCATGCACGTAACTACCATGTTGTATGCACTCATGAAACTGGGAGAATTGAAGGTGTAATTCCCCTTTACTATTGCCCGCTTCAGGCGCAACTTAAAAATGGATGCACGAAAATCAAAGCCTTGTGCCTTATAAAACACATTTAGCAAAAGACAAAATATTACAAGCCTTGATGGCGGGCCATCCGGGTTTCGAAGTGGCTAAGAAAAAGAATATTTTTTTATTCCTTTGCGACTCCATCATTGGGCAACAGTTAAGCATTAAAGTTGCAGCGATAATTTTTCAACGCTTTTTGGGATTGCTGCCTACAAAAGATCCCAAACCCCAGGAAATTGCAGACTTGCCCTATGAAACCTTACGCACAATTGGCCTCTCCCATTCAAAAGTATCCTATATAAAAAATACCTGCACATTTTTTATCGAACATCAAATCACAGACAACCAGTTGCACCGGATGCGTAACGAGGACGTAGTGGAATATTTAACACAAATCAAAGGAGTAGGCACCTGGACGGTGGAAATGGTGCTGATGTTCGCATTGGGTAGGGAAGATGTATTTAGTAGCAGCGACCTGGGCTTACAAAAAGCGATGTCTCACTTGTACTCAATTGATTATCAAAGCAAAAAAGATCTGCAAGAAAAAATGCAGGCAATTGCAAAAGGCTGGACCCCCTACCGCACTTATGCCTGCCTGTACCTTTGGAAGTATTTCGATAAAACGGATGGGTAACGCATAAAAAAAGTTCTACCAAGTAGATAAGACTATCTGTAGAACCTTTTTATAGTACGGTAGGAGATCGGGTTACACTATCGCAGGAGTATCTAATTTGCTCAATGAGTTTTGTATTTCTTCATCTGTAAGTTC
>JBDHYK010000330.1:0-3359 GCA_039811305.1 Niabella sp. | reverse complement strand
TCTAATGGATTTATCTTTGTCGTAGACAAAGGCATATTTATAACATCTTTGAGTTTTCCTAAAGCATCTAAGGGGCTGCCATAAGAATCTATCACTCGGCCTAACAAGCCAAATCCCATAGGGCTTTTTTTAAATTCATTTAATTGCTTGATTTCAAAATTAGGGGAAAGCCCTGTTAGTTCTTCATAAGCCATCAAATAAGTAATATCACCTTTAAAACCAACCACCTCCAAGAGGGCTTTTTCTGATTGCGAAATTTCAATTTCGCATAAAGTTCCAATTTTAGCATTCAAGCCTGTTGCTTCAATGAGATAGTTTGATGCTTTGAAAATTTTACCATACTGTAAAAAACGAGGCTCTTGAACATTCGTCTTAAGATATTTTTCAATATCCATCATTTGATTAGTCATTACTGGTTCCCGTTTTAACAAAATTTGGCTCAAAAAACTTAGCGATGGTTTTCTGAACATCAAACTCAATCACCTGAGAGCTTGAGTCTAATTTAAACTGAAAATCGTTAAAGCCATCATTCTCAATAAACTTTATATCATAACCAGAGAAATCTATTTGAGCCATCATATCAATCGTCATTTTATTTGCGACAATAATTATTTTTTTAATATTATCCTGATAAAAAGACAATGCCTCTTGAACAATAGACTTCAATGCTGTTTCATGTGTTGACAACTCAACAGCAATCACTTTTTTACAGATTTCATTAATAATATAAAGCGATTTTTGCTCAAACATTTCTTCTTGCACTTTAAAATGATTACTCATATCATTCATAAGCTGTAACAGCGCAGCCTTTTGGGGCAACACCTCTTGCAAACCTTGTTTTTTACCGTCCAAATAGCCTTGTTCTTTTTCTTTTTTTACAATTTCCTCAAGCGCTTTTTTTTGTGGTGTAGACAGACTTATTTTGCTGTAATTTTGAGATATATTATTTGAGCCTGAAAAAGTATGCTCTGGAAGCGACCAATTTTTTATATTTTTTCCTTTGTCCATTATACAAACTCCTCACCTTTTCCACCGAGTGAAATTTCGCCAGCATCGCCCAATTTCTTGGCAATGGCCAATATTTCTTTTTGAGCTTTTTCCACCTCACTCAATTTTACAGGGCCTTTTGCATCCAGATCATCTAACAACAATGTTGCTGCACGTTTGGACATATTTTTTATAACTTTGTCTTTAATAGAAGCATCAGCGCCTTTTAAAGCAACAACCAATGAATCTGTACTTATCTCTCTTAATAAAGTTTGTATACCTTTATCATCAATATTTTTAATATTATCAAAAACAAACATTAATTCTTGAATCTCAATTGCCAAATCATTGTTTTTGTCTTTCATTGCATCAAAAATTTCACCTTCTACATTTGTGTCAACATAATTCATAATGTCGGCAGCTTTTTTAACACCCCCCAATATTTTCGGCTTAATAGTGCGACGATTGGCGTACTGATCGATGATAATTTCATTAAGATCAGATATTGCTTCTGTGTCGATACTTTCTTGATTAGAAATACGCACAATCAAATCCAGCTGTGCCTGCTCATCAAAACACATTAATACTTCTGCCGCTTGATCAGGATCTAAATAACTTAAAACAATCGCTTGTATTTGTGGGTGCTCGTATTGTACGAAATCAAAAATAGATTTTGGATCCATCCATTTTAGGCTTTCTAAGCCTTTATTATTGGCTTGCATCAAGGCATCATCCAGTATAGAATCCGCCTTATCTTCACCAATAGTATTGGCTAAGACCTCTCTCACATGAATAGCATTATCAATACCCAGATGTGTTTGATTTTCCGCTTTCTCGATAAAATCAGATACAATTTTCTGCATGCTTTCTTTATCAACATCCTGCAAATTGGTCATGACTTGCCCCAAACTTTGTATTTGTTTGGGCGATAAATACTTCATCACTTTCGAAGCTTCTGCAGGGCTTAACATCATTAATAATATTGCCGCACGATCAATTGATGGGCGTTCTTTTGTCTCAGCCATTTTCTACCTCAACCCATTTTTTAATTACTTGCGCTGCCCTTTTAGGATCTTCATTTACAATATCTTTTACCTTTATTAATGAGGGAGATGCACCTTGCACGCCTTTAGCTGCTTCATTAAAATTTTGTTCTGAAGCAATTCTTTTTAACATCTCTTTCTTTTGTGCAGAAACTTTAGTGAGATTTTTAAACATAGGGCGTAATACAACACAAACAAGCATCAATAAAACAATGCCGCCAATGATATTTTTAAGCATTGGCATAAACCATGTTTTTTCAAGCAAGGTTGGTGGCGCAAGCTCTTCAATCGGTGCATTTTCTGCAAAGGTTGATTTAATAATGGTTACAGTATCTTTGCGTTCTTCACTAAAGCCTATTGCATCTTTAACAAGCTTTTCAACATTCTTCATTTCTTCTTCGGAAAGCGGTGTCTTCACCATTTTCCCTTTTGAGTCGTAACTTACTTTATCGCCAATAACAACAGCAACCGACAACCGTTCTACACGACCAGGAGCAGATGAACGATGGGTTATTTTTCTATCAATTTCATAATTTTTTGTAGCTTGTCGCTTTTGATTTTTGTTTTCTTTCTTAGTGCTAGGTTGATTTGCTTCTGGGTTATTCTCATTGTCTACGCTTTCAGGTGCACTCCCAGTAACAGGCGGCTCATTAGACAGTGCGCCCGGAACGCCACCCACAAAATCCCCACCGTCTTTTGAAATTTCTAAAGTTCTCTCACTTCTCACAACTGCCGCTTTAGGATTAAAGTTTTCTGAAGTTTCTTCTTGCGAGGTAAAATCAACAATAGCGGTAACTTTCGCTTTAATTTGACCAATACCTACCATTGGTTCAATTAAATCTTCAATTCTTGAGGAATACATTTCTTCTATTTTTTTCGCAAAATCTAAATTTTTGGAGGCATTTGCAATTTTATCATTACCCGTAGTGGATAAAAGATTGCCATTCTGATCGATAACAGTCACATCCTTCGTTGACAATCCTTGTATACTTGAGGCGACAAGATGTGTAATAGCTGCAATTTGCTCAGAGCCTAAATTATATCCACCATACAGATTTACAAAAACAGAGGCACTTGGATTTTTTTTGTTTCTGATAAACTCACTTTGCTTAGGAATGGCTAAATGAACGCGTGCTGATTTAATATTTTGAATAGAAGAAATAGTTCTTTCTAGCTCTCCTTGTAATCCTCTGATATAGCGTGTGGTTTCAATAAATTGACTTGTACCAAGACCTGCATCTTTGTCTAAAATCTCAAGACCAGCCCCCATATTTCCTGTTACACCATTTTGAGCTAATTTTATTCTTGCCTCAAATATTTTTGAGGCCT
>JBDHYK010000329.1:0-3366 GCA_039811305.1 Niabella sp. | reverse complement strand
GCTAAAACATAGTATAGTACAGATTTACGATGTTTTTTGACATCTGGGATGCTTTTTTTACCAAAAGATTTACCAATATGAACTAAAACAATCGCAAGCACCATCATTGTAATATGTTCTACTGCGAAAAATCTTGCAACGGGGTCTTTCATTACTTCGCCCATTCCACGGCTTTGGATGGCAGCCAACCCAAAACCACCTGTCAGCCATTGATAGATACCAATCAATAACATAATATCGCAAGCGATCATTAAATACAACCCCAGTTTTTTATGCGCCGCGGTAAATGGGGTATTGCCAGCGCCTAAACTTTTAAAGATAGCCCAGATCAGCAATATTAAAATAATCCAACGAAGAATACTGTGTACGTGTAATAAAATATCCATTTGTATTTGTTTGTTTGAATTTTGCGAATATAGGGATTTTAAGGGTAACAAGCATTGTATTCGAGTGCATTTCAAATTGTTGCGAGCGTCATGCCGACTGCAAGGAGGTATCTCCTGAATATTGGGGTAGATTCCTCACTTCCTTCTTAATGACCATAAATAGAGATTCGTTTTGTGCGACAATTAGAATGTACCCATTGTATTCAACGGTCTGAATCCTGGTTGGCGAGTTCTGCAAGAATACTGTAGCCCCCCGTTCTTCGAACCAAAGAGGGCGGGGCTGAGGTTTATTCTACCCAATCTGCCATGAACACATTGGTATCTCGTGTGCCTCCGTTATTTCGGTTACTGCTAAAAAGAATTTTTTTCCCATCAGGCGAAAACATGGGAAAGGCATCGAAGCCTTTATCGCGTGTTACTTTTTGCAACCCGCTCCCATCGCCCTGAAGGGTGTACAGGTTGAAAGGGAACCCTCGTTTGTATTCGTGGTTGGATGCGAAAATGATTCGTTTGCTATCAGGCATAAAATTGGGCGCCCAGTTGGCCTGCCCTAAGTTTGTGATTTGCCGTGCATTTTTACCGTCGGCATCGGCAACCCACACTTCCATATTTGTAGGAGCTACCAGGCCTTCGGATAGTAATTCTTTGTATTCTTTTTTTTCAGTCTCCGATTTTGGCCGGGAGGCTCGCCAGATAATCTTTTTCCCGTTAGGACTAAACCAGGCACCGCCATCGTAGCCCAAAGTATGGGTAATACGTTTTTCCTTACCAGTTTTCAGGTTCATCACGTACAATTCCAGATCCCCGTCTTTGGTACTGGTGTAAACCATCTTTTTCCCATCTGGCGACAAGGTAGCTTCTGCATCATATCCTTTTGCATGGGTTAGTTGTTTAACAATCTTCCCATTCAGGTCGGCCATAAAAATATCGTAGCTGTTGTACAAAGGCCAAATATATTTATTCCCGTATTTTGCCCTATCAGGAACGGGAGGGCATTGCTCGCTACCTAAATGCGTAGAAGCATAAATGATGTGTTTGCCATCTTTGGTGAAAAAGGCACAGGTTGTACGTCCTTTGCCCGTGCTAACTAACTGGTATTCAAATTTTTCGCCCGGCTTGGGCACTTTGCCCCAATAAATTTGATCGCAGGGGATACCCTCTTTTTCGTTGGTTCGCTGGAATACGATAGACTTTCCATCGTAGCTCCAGTAGGCCTCCGCATTGTCGCCCCCAAAAGTGAGTTGTTGTACATTTCTCAAATGCTTTTCTTCGGGGTACAAAATTGTATCTTTTACTGTTTTTGCGGATAATGTTGCCGATTGCACCAGAAAAATAAAGAGTGCAAACAATGAAAATCGCTTCATGATATTTTTGATATTGCTGCAAATATATTGAAGTACTTCGAAACGATTCTTCGGGTGTTGTAAAATAAATGTCACAAAAGAGAAATGCCTTCATATTAAAAAATCAAGTTACTTTGTACCTAAAATGTTTTTGTTATGGCTATTGTTGCGCCCTCCTTGCTTTCGGCTAATTTTTTAAAACTTCAGGATGAATGTAGTATGCTGAATGCCAGCACAGCCGAATGGTTTCACTTAGATGTAATGGATGGCCGTTTTGTACCCAATATCAGCTTTGGCCCAATGATCGTAGATTTTGTTAGAAAGGCCACCGAAAAAATTTGCGATGTACACCTAATGATCGTGGAGCCCGAAAAATACGTGGAGGCATTTAAAAAGGCGGGTGCAGATCATATCACCGTACATATTGAAGCTTGTACGCATTTGCACCGAAACATACAGCAAATAAAAGGGTTAGGGATAAAAGCAGGGGTAGCCGTAAATCCTCATACTACGATAGCACAATTGGAAAGTATTATACAGGACTTAGACATTGTTTTAGTAATGAGTGTGAACCCGGGTTTTGGTGGTCAACAGTTCATCCCCGAAACCCTGAATAAAATTCGAGAGCTGAAGGAGTTGATCGCCAAAAAAGGGGCAAATGCTTTAATCGAAATTGATGGGGGGGTTACGCTTGATAATGCCCAAGAAATTATTGCGGCCGGTGCCGATGTATTGGTGGCTGGAAGTACCGTTTTTAATTCAGCAGATCCGTTGCAAACGATTCAACTTCTCAGAAATAGGTAACCTTATCGCCATCGGGCACCTCTTGAATCCCAGGTTGTAAAGCCAATTTTAAACTGAACAGGATTTTTAAACTGGTTAGCCAAAGAACCTACTACGTAAAAACCTAATTTGAATTTTTGCAAAAACTGAAAAGGCACTTTAAAAACTCGTTCCACACCAACGAAAGCCTCCACATAGTTGAGTTGCCGTTCTTTTGCCAGTAAAAAACCTGCTCCGGCAACCTCGCGCAAACCTATTTTCTTCAGCAGCGGAATTTTGTTTAGAACCGCTCCATTGAATTCATGTAAATAATGCGCTTCATAAAACCGTTTAAAAATCGAAAAGGTTGAATCCAGCGCCTGAAATGCTTCCTTAGGATTCAAAAACAAGTAGGGATCTCCCCGCCGCAGCCATTTATAATCCACTACATTTAATTGTTTTTTATTGATGAAAGATCCTGATTTCACCGTGTACGAAGAAATGCCTGCCGTACCTAACCGGATCGTTTGCTGAAGACCTAACTCTAAATAGTCGAATTGTGCTTTGCTGTTAAATACTGTTGGAATTCCTTTGCGCAGCAACAAATAGGCGGTGGGCCATTTCCCGTCAAGAACAATTTTTTCATTAGGCTCCCGAATATAGGGTTGAAACGGTGTGTAGCGTAGTTCCAAACTGCCATATAATGCATTAAAAGGCGAAAACTCAATCGGTTTGTTAACACTACCACCCGGGTCGTTTTTAAAAACACTATCCATAAAACGATAGGTTTTGTAACCCGCTAAACTACGCCGCAATGCCATGTCCATCTTTATATTCACCATAAACCCGTTTGCTATTTCTCTTCCCCAACCAAC
>JBDHYK010000328.1:0-3397 GCA_039811305.1 Niabella sp. | reverse complement strand
CGGTGCGTTAAATTGATGTGAAAACCAAACAGATGCAGCCCAAACAAACCGATTTCAAAAATTAAAGCGCCTAAAGCTCTCCCTGGAAATTATCCTACCTTTAAGGCAAATCTCATTTTTTGTGACGGAGTTTTTCAATCTGATAGAGTATACGCATCGCAGTGTGTTCCTAACGGGTAAGGCCGGTACCGGGAAAACTACTTTTCTTGCCAATTTTGTGAAGAACACAAAAAAGAAGTACTTAGTAGCGGCTCCCACCGGAATTGCTGCCATTAATGCTGGGGGAGTAACCCTCCATTCTCTATTCGGCCTGCCATTGAAAACCCATATTCCAACCTATGACAATGTGGATCCCAACGTAGCCAATAACATCTCCCATCTGGTACCCCATTTTAAATATCGCAAAGACAAACTGAAACTATTACGGCATTTGGAAATTCTTATTGTAGATGAGGTGTCCATGCTCCGCTGCGACGTATTGGATATGGTGGATCTGGCGCTTCGCATTGCCCGAAGAAATACAAAAAAATTCGGAGGGGTACAATTACTACTTATTGGCGATCTTTACCAGTTGCCGCCGGTGGTGAAAGAAGAATCGGAAAGCCTTCTTTACAAATATTACTCCTCGCCATTTTTTTTCGACGCAAATGCACTGAAAGGGGTCGCCTTGCTTACCTTAGAACTTAAAAAAGTGTATCGCCAAACCGATGCGGTTTTCCTGGAATTGCTGAACGGAATCCGTAATAAAAATTTAAGTACTATTAATTTTGAATTGCTCAACAGCCGGTACAACCCACAGTTTGAACCTAAGGAATCGTATGTGTATCTTACTTCGCACAACTATATAGCCGATGCCATCAACAACAAAAACCTTGAAGAACTTGAAGGCAAGCCACACCAATACCCGGCCGAAATTGAGGGCGATTTTAAGTCCCATCTGTTTCCAAATGAAGAAGTACTGGCTTTAAAAGTTGGGGCTCAGGTAATGTTTATAAGAAACGACACTGCAGAAGAAAAACGGTTTTTTAACGGGAAACTGGCCAAAGTGGAAAAACTAAGTCAGGATCTGGTTACCGTTTTACCCGAAGGAGAAACAGAGAGGCTGGAAATAGAACGAGAAACCTGGGAGAATAAAAGGTATTATTTAGATGAAGAAATGCAGATTCAGGCAGACCTGGTAGGCAGTTACCGGCAGTTTCCTTTCAGGCTGGCCTGGGCGGTAACCATACACAAAAGCCAGGGACTAACCTTCGACCGTGTGATTATAGACGCAGGTCGTTCTTTTGCTGCAGGCCAGGTATATGTGGCTCTTAGCCGTTGTAGAACGCTGGAAGGGATTGTTCTAAAGTCAAAAATTCACCAAAATGTTATTTTATATGACGATAGAATTGCATTTTTTCAACAGCAAACCGATGCCAGTGAAAATATTAATGCAATTCTGGAAGAAGAAAAATACCAGTTCGCTATAGAAAAGGTATTAGTAAGCCTCGATTTGGGTTGGTTGCTACCGGCGATAAAAGATTGGAAGGACGCAATAGATAAAAACAGGGTTTTAAAAAAAGAAGAACTGAATTCCGTTGTGGCAAGTTTAATTTCAGAAACAAATAATTTGAACCAGGTTTTCAAAAAGTTTGAGGGTTTTGTTTGGTCAAAAATGAAACCAATACCCATCTCTCAGGACGCATGGTTCCTGATAGAACAAAAATGCATGGGCGCAGTGCGGTTCTTTTTTGAAAACGTAGAGGAGATATTCTTAGTGCCGGCAATGAAAGGATATGCGGAAAGTAAAGGAGCAAAAGGGTTAAAGGCCTATAATAAAATACTGAAAGCCCTTCTTGGCGATATTGAGAATTACTTAAACCAATTGCAACAGCTTCATCTGCTTGAAAAGCCCTTGTTTAAAAAAGAACAGAAAGAAAAAGTTCGTGTTCAGATAGATAAGAAGCCCTCGCATCTCATCACGTTCGATTTATTTGAAGAAGGAATGTCTGTACTGGATATTGCAACTAATCGTGGTATGGCCACCAGCACCATCCTTGCGCATTTATCAAAAATGGCTGCTGTGGGGGTGTTGGATCTACACAGAGTATTTGCTGCTGAAAAGATTGAATCGTTTTTAAAAGTGTACGAGAAGCAGAATTTTGAAAGTTTAACCCAGTGGAAATCCGCCTTGCCCCAGTTTTTTGAGTTTGATGAAATACGGGTATTGTTGGCCCATTTTAATTATCAAAAAAAGAAAAGAGAAACGCTGGATTAATCGGCCATTGCTGAAAAATTGCCATGTATAGCACATTTTTAGTTAATTTTATGGCCCCGGTTGCAAGGTCTCCGGGTTTTTTTATAAATAATTCAAGTTACTGTTATGAATTTATTCGACGTGTATCCGGTTAATGATGTTACCATCGTAAAAGCGAAAGGCTCCTATGTGTGGGATGATGCAGGCACCCAATATCTCGATATGTATGGAGGGCATGCGGTCATCAGTATTGGTCACACACATCCGCATTGGGTAAAGCGAATTGAAGAGCAGTTGGAAAAGATTGCGTTTTACTCCAACTCTATTAAAATTCCTTTACAGCAGGAATTAGCCAAAAAATTAGGCGAGGTGTCGGGGAAAGAAGACTATCAGTTGTTTCTTTGCAATTCGGGTGCTGAGGCCAATGAAAATGCATTAAAGCTGGCATCTTTTCACAATGGTCGAAAAAAAATTGTGGCTTTCAAAAAGGCGTTTCACGGCCGTACCTCACTGGCGGTAGCTGCTACCGACAATAGAAGCTACGTGGCACCGGTAAACGAAACCAGCCATGTGGACTTTTTGCCCTTCAATGATGAACCAGCTCTTCAGGAGCATTTCGACAAACACGGGCAGGAAATCTCGTCAGTAATTATTGAAGGAATTCAGGGGGTTGGCGGTATTAACGTTGCCAACCCGTCGTTTTTAAGATTAATACGCAGTCTTTGCGACAAACAGGGTGCTGTATTTATTGCAGACAGTGTTCAATGTGGCTACGGAAGAACTGGAAAATTCTTTAGTCACGACTTCTCTGGCGTGAATGCCGATATTTATTCCATGGCCAAAGGTATGGGAAATGGATTCCCGGTTGCTGGTATCATCATCGCACCCCATATTCAACCAAAGTATTTTCAATTAGGTACAACATTTGGAGGCAATCATCTTGCCTGTGCGGCCGCATTGGCTGTTTTAGAAGTGATGGAGGAAGAAAATCTTTTGGCTAATGCTTCCAGAGTTGGGAGTTTTCTACAAGAAGAACTGACCAAAATATCAGAACTTCAAAACATCAGAGGCAATGGATTGATGATAGGATTTGATGTACCCGAACATCTGGCCAGCCTTAAAAAGAACTTATTGGCTCACCAACATGTTTTTACGGGCGAA
>JBDHYK010000327.1:0-3427 GCA_039811305.1 Niabella sp. | reverse complement strand
GTCTTTTTGATTAACCCATGAGTTGAAATAACAATGGTGTCTTGTTTGTCCGATTTATCCCAAAATGCAAAAAGTCGATAATATTCTTTGTTATATTTTGTTCTAAATTCCCAAATTTCATCTTGTAACTTTTTAAACAGCTCTTTGTCATTTGTACTTCTTGCTTTCCAGATGTTGTAAATGATTTTATTTCTTGACTTTTCCTCAAGATCATCAAGAAAGGATTTCGCTTCCTCTAAAAAGTTAACACGAAATTTGTAATCCTTCATTCAATAGAGTGTTACGCAAAGATAAAAGTTTCTTATTTAGGAAACAAGTTTTAACCGACAAAATTCTAAGTTCATAATTAAAAAAAAAATATTTATTCTTGGTTTTGCTCCGATATGCTGACGCACATCTCCAAATCGGTCTACGCTGAAATAGCAAAAGCCAGGTTAGGATTTGATATCAGCACCTGTCCCTGTTGCAAAACCAGCCGGATGGTTATCGTGATGCAGTTGGGAGCAAATGCTCCGCCTGTAAAGATTAATGATCAACGAAAACAAGTAAAAAGCAATGATAAATAAGGTCCGCAAGTAGCGGAAAGGGCTCGCTATGCCACCAGGTTAAGAAATGTAGAAAAAAGAACAAAAACCGGCAGATAAAATAAAAAGCCGCACCGGTCTTAAAGAAAAATCAAGAAGAAAAGAGACCCCCAAAGCGTTCAAAACCTACTCACCACCACTCCAAATCCTCACCAGGGAACACCCGTAAACTATAAAACCCCATAACAACAAGTCTTGTTAAGTCCCGATGTCTTCCATATCGGGATTAACAAGATTACTGAGCTTGCCGAAGTAGAGCTTGTCGAAGTAAAGCTTGCCGAAGTAAAACCGCAATTACTTCCCTTAGGTTAGTGAAAACGCTTCGCTTAGTTCCGCTGCTCTACGTAGTGTTTAAGACTTATAGATTACCTATCGTTTTCTGTCATTCGGATAAATGTTTCTTGTTCAGCAAAACCGTCTTGTCTAATGAACTTTTTAAACTGTCGCCTTGTCAATGAAAATTGAGTAATCGTTGTGTCAGCTATAATTTCTGTAATTTCTTTGAGTTTCTGAACATCGTCTTTGTCCGAAATGCTACCGATTGTCATCATCCCTTTTTGAAGGGCTAACTTCTTTACTTCCCAAGCATTGTCACTATAGCGATTGTTCAAAAAGTAATAACCTTTGAATTTTTTAAGAACGTTGTCTGCCGAAATATTGAACAATGTGTCAGTCCCTTCATAGTGTTGAAATATTGTGTCACCCTTTACCTGTATTTTCTCTTTTGAGCTATCTCTCAAATTGATTAGAGTGTCTCCTACAATTTGATAAGATGAGCCAAGGCTGTCCTTGTGTTCTTTGTAGTCAAAGTCGTAATGTCTCGTGATGAGTTTATCAGAAATTGTCACTGTTGAAGCCTGGTCGGTTGCAAAGTAAACGCCGTACAAATGTTCTGGAAAGGATAGTAATGATTTCACTTCATCAGGTTGTGGTTGGTCAAACGTTGCTGCGGGTTCACAACTGGCAAGCAGAAATGTCCCAATGAAGATGGTTAGAATGGAAAAGCGTGTCATGGAAGTCTTTATGATTAATGTCATAAGTCGTAAAAAGTAACCTAAGCAGTCGTACCAAATGGCAGGTAATGGCTATGCATTTATGCAGGTTGGGAATTAGAATTCCCTTCCGCCGGAACCTTTGCCAAGTCTATAACTAAAAGTTCATTGTTACTACTATCGCTCAATAAAGTTTTTTCAGCCGGGATCCCGCACGTACGGAACTGAAAGACGTACTACTGCTCATTGTTAGCACTTCAGCCTGGCTTGCATAAATGCGAATGTTGCACGCCGTTCATTGTCTTGTTAGCCTGTCGCGAAGTCTAATCATGTCTTGCGTGTTGTAAACTGTGCGAAAACGTTTTGCTTTAAGCCCGTCATAAAGCGGCTTGTCTCCCGTCCATAAGTAGCCTTTCAAAAATCTTGTCAATGCAACAAAGTCTGAGTCGTCAATATCAATATCGGAAGACAAGATTTCAGCTTTTTCCCAATCGCTTTGTGCTATAAGTTCTTCGTTTATGAAAGTTAGTTTTGTCAACAATTTATCGTAAGCTGTTTCTAATTCTCCATCGGTCAACCCTGAAATCTTTATGAGCTTGTTCCAATGTTTACGGATTTCAAAACGCATATAATTGTTGGTGTAAAAATCAAAAACGTTTACAGAATTAAAGATGAGGTCGCTGAATGTCCCATGAGAATTGAGAAGACAAGAGAAAATAATGTTAGTGTCAACAATTATTTTCTTCATTTAATAAAGCGTTTACGGTTCTTTTTCCACCAGCCTTTTTTTACTTCACTTGCAAGTTTGTCAACTTGTTCTTGTGTAGCCTTTGAATTAGATGTAGCTTCCTTGTAGATAAGGTAATCAACAAGTCTTTGTAAGCCCGTCGTGTCCACCGAAGCAGGCAGACGAATAATAACTTCTCTGGATGTTCTTTCTATCAACATGACTTGTCTGCTTTTAATTGTAAAATTAAATAATTTATCTCTCTTGACCTAACCGAATGTCGTACCCCCGAATGGCGTGCGTCGGTTTTGCGGCTTGACGCAGGCAGGGCATTTTAGCACTACTGTTGATGTGAGAACCACAGTTCAAATATAGCACGAAAGTTCAAACGGAGCAATTCGCCCCTGCTTGCGTTCAATCTGCTTGTTGAATAAAAGCTTGCCGAAGTAAAACGGCAATTACTTCCCTTCGGTCAGTGAAAACGTTGCGTATAGTTCCGCTACGCTCCATAGCGTTTAAGCCTTATATGTTCGCTGTGGTTTTGCTTTCTTCGTCCACAACCAGAATATCAAAGCCTAATCGAAAGCTCAAGGTGTCCGTCGAGTCCACGTTCAACTATCTTTTGAAGAGTTGAAATACGAACCTCTTTAATATTGTTTTCTATTTTTGAAATATACCCCTTGTTGGTTCCACATTTTTCAGCAAGTTCTTCCTGGGTCATACCTTTTTTAAGACGAGCTTGTTGAACAAGAAAACCAAGCTTGAAGGCTTCATAGCCTTTTTCAAACTTGTCCCGCTTCTTTGTTCCCTTCTTGCCGTATTCTTCATCAACGAATTGGTCAAGAGTTTTTATGTTGCTTTTCGTTTTCATATTCTCTTTTAATTTTAAGCGCTTTTTCAATTTCAGATCTCGGGACCTTTTGAGTTTTCTTTTGAAAGCCATTCGCCAGAACGATAAATTTTCCTTCGTCAAAAAAGCAGAAGATGCGAAATATGTCACTTCCAAGTTTAACCCTGATTTCATAAAGTCCATCAGTTCCTTCCATGTGTTCCAAATAGTCTGTCGGAACTTGTTGTATGGTTTCAATAACCTTAAACGTCCACAAGATTTTGTCTTTTACTTT
>JBDHYK010000326.1:0-3429 GCA_039811305.1 Niabella sp. | reverse complement strand
GCTTTGATTCTTTCAACGTCTTCTTTTCCTCCTTTTCCTAATTTCACTTTTATTACAGGAAATCCTTTTTGTTGAATTTGCAGTGCATCGGCGACCATTTTCTCAATGTTCCCAACACTTACGGTATAATCGGTGGTGATAATTTTGTCCTTCCTGCCACCTAAAAACTGATAGAGGGGTTGTTCTGCGTTTTTGGCGGCTATATCATACAGTGCCATATCAAAAGCACTTTTAATACTATTATTAGCGTAAATGATAGCATCCAACTCGACGATCCGTTGTTCAATATCGAGGGCATTTTTACCAAGCCATGCGTTCTCGAAATACGTTCCTACGAGGAGGCCGGTTTCAGCATTTTCTCCGTTAATGCTCATAAAGGGGCTACACTCTCCCCAGCCGGTAATCCCTTCCTTAGTGTGAATGACTACCACAACATTTTCGGCATGGTAGATAGGGCCTAATGAGATGACAAAAGGTTCTGACAGAGGAACAGAAAGCGAGAACAACTCTATCTTAGAAATGGTTAAAGACGCATGTGCCATTTGCTTTTTGGGTAGTAAAAAAGGCGGCAAACTTTCGCTTACCGCCTGATCAGGTTCAGGAAAAATTATTTTACTAATTTAAGTTCGTTTATAATGTTTTGGGCGCCGCCTAACTTATCAATGCACCAAAGCACATAGCGCACATCCACATTAATCGTACGGTTTAAATTTTTATCGAAAGCCAGTTTATGGCTAAGTGCTTCGTAGTTGCCATCAAAGGCCAGGCCAATCAGTTCGCCGCGCCCGTTTATTACGGGTGAGCCGGAGTTACCACCCGTGATGTCGTTGTTGGTGATAAAGCAAACAACCAGATCTTTATGTACGGGATCGGCGTATTGCCCAAAATCTTTTTTCTTCAACAGTTCCACCTGTCGGGATGGGAGGTCAAATTCATAATCGCCCGGTTTGTATTTTTCCAATATCCCTTTTGAGGTGGTTACGTCTTCGTAAAACACGGCGTCTCTGGGGCGGTAGGGTTTTACCGAACCGTAGCTGACGCGCATGGTAAATGTAGCGTCCGGATACATCAGGACCGCCTTAGCGGGGTTCATAGTCAATACTCCTTTTAAATACAAGCGGCCCAATTCATTATTGGCGGTATTAAATTTATCGAACAGGGGCGCATAGTTTTGGGTGTAATTTGCCAAAAAGGCATTGGCATGTTTTATGGCGGGGTCTTCGTTGAATTGGTTCGAGGCAATCAGCCCGGCCCATTTTTCATCATTAAAAATGGCAGTATTGGCAAATACATCTGCGGCGTATTTTTTGTAGGTTTCATCGCTGTCTAAGCTGCCATATTTACTCTGCAAGTCTTTGAAGAATTCGGTAGGTTGTTGGCTTTTGTCCACATTCTCGTAAAACATCTTTGTGGTAGCTGCCAGAATCTTTTCATCGGAGGCCTTGTCTTCACCGTTTAAGAAGCCCGCTCTACGGCCATTTAGGGCGGCCAGCATGGAAGCGGAGTTTTCGGGCTTCGAAGGCCCGTTCAGCCTTGCCAATTGTGGTGCCAGAAATCCTGCAAACCCAATGAGAGGCGAACCCATTACACCCTCGGCAAAATAAACCCTTTGTTTGGCGTAGGGAAGCCAGGCATCGTAGGCGGCTTTCCAGTCTTTAAAAATATTCTCATATTCGGGTTTGCCCTTGGCCCAGGCTTCAAATTTTTGTTCCGCAGCTTTCTTTTGCCCATACACATCATGCTTTAAAAGTTGCTTGGTTTCTCCGTCATAAAATTTCCAGTAATTGGCAATGCCGGCGTAGCTTGACGCTAATTTTAGCTTAACGGCAGGGTCTTTTTTCATTTGCTCAAACATATATTTCAGTCTCACATCGCGCAGGGCTACCAGGTTCGGATTATTTATATCTGTGGCCAGTTTAATTCCGTAAGACGATTCATAGCGGTTGGTACCGCCCGGATAGCCCCAAATCATGGCAAAATCCCCGTCTTTTACTCCTCGCAGGGAGATGGGTAAATACCATTTGGGCTTGTAGGGCACATTGTCGGGAGAATAGTTTGCGGGTTGGTTTTGTTTGTTGGCATATACTCTGAACACGGAAAAGTCGCCTGTGTGCCGCGGCCACTCCCAATTATCACTGTCGCCACCAAATTTGCCTACGCTTTCGGGCGGGGTACCCACTAAGCGAATATCATTAAAACGTTCATAAACAAATACAAGGTATTGGTTGCCTTTAAATAAGGGGCTCACCCGGGCTTCAAGGCTTTTGCCGGCATCGCTGTATTTTTTGTTCAGGGCGGCCAAAACCTCGCTCTGTTTGCTTTGTCGTTCTGCTCCGGTAAGGCTGCCCAGTTCCTTCATTACCTGGCTGGTTACATCTTCTATCTTGGTCAAAAACTGAACGTTCAGGCTGGTTTTAATTTCCTCTGAATGGTTTTTGGCGTAAAACCCATCGCGCAAATAGTTGTGGTCCATGGTGCTGGCAGCAGCAATGGCACCATATCCGCAGTGGTGGTTGGTGAAAATCAACCCCTGAGGGCTCACTATTTCGCCGGTGCAGCCTCCACCAAAAATAATAATAGCGTCCTTGAGGGAGTTTTTGTTGATGCTGTATAACTGCTCTTTGGTTAGTTTCAGCCCTTTTTTTACCATGTCGTTATATACCTGTTTGCCTAAAAGCTGGGGTAGCCACATGCCTTCATCGGCACGAACGGAAACAAGCGATACAAGCAAAATCGTTACTGATAGAACATACTTTTTCATATATCAAAATTTATTTTTAAAACAATCCTTATGCAGGTTCCTGCTGAACCCACAAACTTACAATAAAATTGATTCAAGTACAGAACTGCCCTGTAGAAAAATTTTGATAAAAAAAGGGGCAGTAAGACTACCACCCCGTGCTATTCATGAGAAAACTGTTAAAACAAGGTTTGCAATCAGATATCGCCTCTTTCGGCTTTTGATTGTAACTCGATTTCACCCTGACCATCGGCTTTTAGATGGTACCAATGTGCATCATCTCTTAAAATAATGAAATAATAAATTCCGCTTTCTTCGGACACTTCCGTTACGCCCCAAACTTGCTGCGTGTGGTATTGCTTTTTTATTTGGAAAAGGATGTTAGAAGGTAAATCATCTTCCTTATAGTACTTCAGTGTGCGTATCAGGTTGCCGTTTTTGTCCAATAGAGCCGTTACCCTTACCGCATCGGAGGTAAAACTGGCTTCATACAGTTGATGACTATGCGCCCAAACAACATTTTCAGCATGTTGAAAAACTTCGTGAAAAGTTTGTACTACTTTTTTATTGTTGGGTTCCAAAACCGGAGCCGGAGTTTTGTTGATGGCATAGGATGCCAGAGAGAAAATTACTAAAGCGGAGAAAATAAATACGTGTTTCATTGTGTTTTGTTTAAAAAGGTAAAAAAT
>JBDHYK010000325.1:0-3473 GCA_039811305.1 Niabella sp. | reverse complement strand
AAATCTTTGTGGGTACTTTTCTTGCTGGGACTGGGAGGGGGCTTTTTGGCCTTGCTAACCCCCTGTATCTACTCCATGATACCCGTAACCGTAAGCTTTTTTACAAAACGAAGTAAAACACCACAGGAAGGAATCAAGAACGCAATCTACTACGCGCTTTCCATCATGATCATTTTCACTTTGCTGGGAACGCTTATATCATTAATATTTGGCCCTGCCACTTTGAACAATATTGCCACAAACTGGATTGCCAACATATTTTTCTTCCTGCTCTTTGTAGTGTTTGGTTTTGCTTTCTTAGGTGCTTTTGAAATTGAACTACCCAGTTGGTTGGCTACCAAAACAGATAGCAAGGCCAGTACAAAAGATTTTAAGGGGATTTTCTTTATGGCACTCACACTGGTAATTGTATCGTTTTCCTGCACCATGCCCATCGTTGGGTTATTGGCAGTAGCCGTTACCAAAGGGAATATTATGGATGCCATTGTAGGCTTTTTAGGGTTTTCGTTTGCACTTTCGTTACCCTTTGCTTTTTTTGCTTTCTTTCCAAGTAAGCTAAATAGCCTGGGTAAAGCCGGAGGATGGCTGAATGCAGTGAAAGTTACATTGGGTTTTCTCGAATTAGCTCTTGCCTTAAAATTTCTTTCGAATGCAGATCTGGCACGGAACTGGCGTATCTTGGATCGGGAAATTTTCTTAGCGCTTTGGGTAGTGATTTTTGCCTTATTGGGTTTGTACCTGATTGGTAAATTGAAGTTCAGACATGATGACGAACTGCCTAAAAACGATTTTGGAGTACCCTTTTTAACCGTTACCCGAACCATGTTTGCCATCGCCTCGTTTACTATGGTGGTGTACATGATACCCGGTTTATGGGGTGCACCCCTGAAAGGGTTGAGCGCGTTTTTACCGCCGATGGGAACCCAGGATTTTAATGCAGATGATTTACCACAAGGTTTTAAGTTAGACAATTTTACCTTGGGCAAACCCCATTCCGATAGTGCCGCTGTCAGCGATGAACTGCCCGAACCGGTTAAATATGTGGACGTTATGAAGTCCAAGGAACCGCCAGTAGTGATCAATAACAGTATGGTTACTTATTTCGACTATAAAGAAGCCCTTGACGTAGCCCGCAAGCTGAAAAAACCACTGATGCTTGACTTTACCGGGGTGAATTGCATCAACTGTCGCCATATGGAAGGACAGGTTTGGAGCGATCCTGAAGTGATGAAACGCCTAAAAAATGATTTTGTAATTGCATCTCTGTATATAGATGTACATAGCGGCGTGGACATCCCCATCAGTGAACAGTACTATTCGCAGGAACTGAAAAAGCAAATTGAAACCCTGGGCGATTTGAACGCAGATATACAGGTAAGTCGTTTTGGATCCAATTCACAACCCTTCTATTTCTTCTTAGACGAAAACGAGCAACGTTTGGCACCGGAAGGGTATCCTTACGACCCTTCTATCCCCAAATTTGTTGAACACCTAGATAAAGTGATAGCAGAATATAAAAAGAGATAGAACCTCCCAGGTTTTTCTATCGGAAAATATTTTTTAAAAAAAATTGAATTACTGATATTTTATTCCAATATTTGTTAAAATTTAATTAAACGGCTTTTCCCGTAAAGCATAAAAACAAACAAAAAACTGCTTCTTATAACGGGTAGGAAGTATTGTAACTCTTAAAATATTAAATGGCAGTACCACAAAAACCTAACTTTAACAGACCACCCGGTGCTGGTGGTTTTCGACCCGGGGGCGGCCCTCCTAACAAAGGAAATTTCAGAAATCGGTTTCAACCCCGCAAAGAAGCAGAACACCGTATCAATCAATACATTAGAGTGCCTCAGGTACGCCTGGTTGGGGATAATGTAGAAGCAGGTATTTACAACGTTCAGGAAGCCCTTAAAATAGCACAACAACAGGAGTTGGATCTTGTAGAAATTTCTCCAACCGCCGACCCGCCGGTTTGTAAAATTATTGATTACAATAAATTCCTGTACGACAAGAAGAAAAAAGAAAAAGAAATTAAAGCAAAAAGTAAAGCTACCGAAATCAAAGAAATTCGCTTTACTCCCAATACCGATGACCATGATTTTGACTTTAAAGCCAAACATGCCGAAGGTTTTTTAAAAGAAGGTAACAAGGTAAAAGCCTATGTTCAGTTTAAGGGCAGGGCAATACAATTTCAAGACAGAGGCCAGCTTTTACTGCTGAAATTTGCTGAGCGCCTTGCCGAATTTGGTACCTTAGAAAATATGCCCAAATTAGAAGGCAGACGAATGTTGGCAATGATTGGCCCCAAGGCTGCAAAGAAAAAATAACAACAAACGATACGAAAAAAAATACCCTCCGAAAAGAGGGTATTTTTTTTCAATTATTTTAAAAACTGCCCAACCGGTTAAAAGAACAAACCGAGGCGAATCGCCCACCGGTTAAGGCTCACTTTACCATCGCTCCAGTTTTTATTGGTAGTTATATCGGTAAAACCATTTTCGAAGCCCAGACCGAAGAAGAGGTCGGTTCGTTCGGCAATGCGCATTTCTCCACCTGCACCCATGATCAACCCCAGGTTGGCTTTGTTGGTTTTAGACAAGATGTTGACATTGCTTACAGCAGGGGACAGAGAAGAAGAGGAAGCCGGATCGTAATCCACCCTCGAACGTAGCAAGGCGCCTAAATAGGTGCCAAATTGACCCCACCAGCGGATTCCTTCGAAAGAGTTGGTTTTTAATTTAATGGATAGGGGTATTTGCAG
Source organism: Niabella sp. (assembly GCA_039811305.1). Lineage (GTDB taxonomy): Bacteria > Bacteroidota > Bacteroidia > Chitinophagales > Chitinophagaceae > Niabella. The sequence continues at coordinate 709 of JBDHYK010000325.1, read as the reverse complement.
GTATTGTAGGTGCATATCATAATCCCCTGCACCGTACAGTCCGTTTTTGGAGTATTTAAGGCTGGCTCCCACGTGTGCCACTTCAAGGCCGGTAGCAAATGCACCCCGCCCATCGGCCAGCATCACATCGGCCATAAGCCCGTAATTAATACCAAATTTACTACCATTTTTTTCTATACCATTTTCTATGGGGCGAAGATTGTTTAAAAAAACAGGATCGGCTTTAAACCCCAGGCGAACGGGTCGTCCATAAAACCCTCTTTGCGCCTGAACCTGTATTGAACTAATTAAAACTGTTGCTACTACTAAGAAAACTGTCTTTTTCATGTGTCTGATTTTAAGGTTTCAGTCATATTGATTCTGCATAGAACTTTCAAAATGCTCATCGGCAGGAGTTTCAATATCTAATTGTACTGATGAATTAATCCGCCAAAATTAACGTTTTTAATGGATACGAGTCAAAACAATTGAAATAGTACCAACAATTAGAACTCCATTTTCCCTCTATTTAAATGCATCCAGTGCTACAGTAGGTTTTCCGCTATTATCAAAAGCTCCCAGCGTATAGCCCTGCCAATTGTTATAACATTGAGGTTCCCAGTAGAACACAGCTGTGCCTCTCTGGTTCTTTACGCTTTTTACTTTTGCTATCAAGTCCTGTAAAAAGAGTTTCCCTTCGGCAGGCCGATCCCAGGGATAACCAGCTTCC
>JBDHYK010000324.1:0-3482 GCA_039811305.1 Niabella sp. | reverse complement strand
TTCTGCATCAGATCTTTGACGAACCGTAAGCGGTTTTCGGACGAAGAACATATCGTTGTAAAATTTGCGTGCGATCCATTAATACTTAAAAATACCCGTGCACCATTTGCTTTGGCTTTATGATACACCGAATCGAATTTTACGATATTGGCAATGTCGCAGGTGCCGGAACTGTTTACGGCTGCAAACGCATAGTTCACCACATTGCACATTTTAAACATCCTGTCAGAATATTCGTTTACGATTCGATAACTGGGGAAATATCCCACTACATAAAATCCAAAAGGTGGAGGTGCTTTAATATTGGGTGGCGGAGGTACCGGCGGAGGTACCGGACCACTCTTCTTACTACATCCTTGCAGCAGCGCTATAAAAACGAGGCTTGTATAGAAAAGATATTGAAAGCCCGGCTTCCTGCCCATTGTTTTTTTTGGAAAGATAAAACAAAAACGAAACAGCAAGAATCCTTTGTGTATATTTTTTTTCAGTAGAATCTGATTGTAGAATGCAATGAGCTGATGGAGTGGAGAAAAACGGCATCAAAAAAAAATGCCCACTTTACGTGAGCATCTTCTTTTGATATCTATCAAACAATATTCTGCTGTATGAAACAGAAATCTATTTTTAATAACCCATATCACCCATTCCACCGGGAGGCATGGCAGGTGCTGCTTGCTTCGGCTCTGGTTTGTCGGCAATCACACATTCGGTAGTCAACAACATACCAGCAATGGATGCTGCGTTTTCCAGGGCAACTCGGCTCACTTTGGTAGGATCAATGATACCTCCTTTGAACATGTTTTCGTAATTCTCGGTACGTACGTTGAATCCAAAATCGCCACTGCCTTCTTTTATTTTCTGAATAACGATGGAACCTTCGATACCTGCATTTTCCACTAAAGTACGTAAAGGTGCTTCTAAAGCGCGTTTTACAATAGCCATGCCGGTTTGCTCATCTTCTAACTGTCCTTTTATTTTCACAGGCAGTGCATCAATAGCACGAATATAGGCCAGACCACCACCCGGTACAATTCCTTCTTCTACTGCAGCGCGGGTTGCGTGTAGTGCATCGTCCACCCGGTCTTTCTTTTCTTTCATTTCCACTTCGGTAGCTGCCCCAACATATAATACGGCTACACCACCGCTTAATTTAGCCAAACGCTCCTGCAATTTTTCACGATCATAATCGGAAGTAGTGGTTTCAATTTGCGCTTTTATTTGGTTTACACGACCGGTAATATCTGCTTTTTTACCCTTGCCACCTACAACAATCGTATTGTCTTTGTCAATGGTAATAGATGCAGCCTGACCTAAAGCAGGAATATCAACGGCTTCTAATTTGTTACCCATATCTTCACTAATAACGGTACCACCGGTAAGAATGGCTATATCCTGCAACATTTCTTTTCTTCTGTCGCCAAATCCCGGAGCCTTTACTGCTGCTACTTTTAGTGTGCCACGAAGTTTGTTCACCACCAGGGTTGCCAGTGCTTCGCCTTCTAAATCTTCGGCGATGATTACCAGGGGGCGGCCACTTTGTGCAACTTTTTCCAGAATAGCCAAAATATCCTTCATGGTGCTGATTTTTTTATCGTAAATCAACACATAGGGATTTTGCATTTCGGCTTCCATTTTTTCGCTATTTGTAACGAAGTAAGGAGAAATATACCCCCGATCAAACTGCATACCTTCTACTACATCTACATACGTATCGGTACCTTTTGCTTCTTCTACAGTGATTACCCCTTCTTTACCCACTTTTGCAAATGCTTCGGCAATCAATTTACCAATGGTTTCGTCGTTATTGGCTGAAATGGCGGCAACTTGTTGAATTTTTTTGGCGTCGCTGCCCACTTTCTGGCTTTGAGCTTTCAGGTTTTCCACTACTAAGGAAACCGCTTTGTCAATTCCACGTTTCAGATCCATTGGGTTGGAACCGGAAGCTACCATTTTCAAACCTTCACTAATTACAGATTGTGCCAATACAGTAGCTGTTGTGGTACCATCGCCTGCAATATCTGCGGTTTTGCTGGCCACTTCTTTCACCATCTGTGCTCCCATATTTTCAATAGGATCTTCCAATTCAATTTCTTTTGCAACGGTTACCCCGTCTTTAGTAATGGAGGGGGCACCGAATTTTTTTTCCAATACCACATTACGGCCTTTTGGCCCCAAGGTTACTTTTACGGCGTTAGACAATATATCCACACCTTTTTTCATTTTATTTCTTGCTTCTATTTCGAAGAAAATTTGCTTTGCCATCTTTATTAAACTTTAAATTTTGTTTTTTATAATTTTTCGCCTCTTGCAACCCTTAGCAGATATTTTGTTCAAAGCACTGCTTGGTAAGGTTGATCATCGTGCTTCGTGCTTGGGAGTTTATACAATTGCTAATATATCACTCTCTCTCATTATCAAAAGATCTTCACCACCTATTTGAATTTCGGTACCTGCGTATTTACCATATAATACGGTATCACCGGCTTTAACTGTTACGGGTTCGTCTTTTTTTCCAGGACCAGCAGCTACCACCGTACCGCGCTGGGGTTTTTCTTTAGCCGTGTCAGGAATAATAATACCGCCCGCGGTCTTCTCTTCGGCAGCAGCCGGTTTTACGATTACCCTGTCGTGTAAAGGTGTAATGTTTAATTTTTTAGCCATAATTGTATATTTTTTTAAAAATTTTAAAATACTCCCCTGTTTTTTAAAAAATCCCAGGGAGGCGCAAAAGTATCCTTAAATAACATGCCACGAAATAAAAACATGAAATTTTAGCAGGTTTTTTCGTTGTAACCAGGTAGATATTAGCAAAAACTGTTTGAAACTGATCGAGTTAAGTGCCAAATTTACAGTGTCTTTACTTGTGAGTGCCCGTTTTTTATTAGCCAAAATATATATCAACGCCAACAAGAAATCTCTTATCTTCGCGGCGCTAAAAAAGTTCTTAATTACATGATAAGCAGAAGAAATATAAGGGTAAAAGTGATGCAGACACTTTATGCATACGCGTCGTCATTAGAAACCGAGAAACCCTTTGATCCACAAAAAGTACTAAAACAACATTTTAATCAAACCCGATCACTATTCGTTTATCTCATTCAGTTTATTACTGAAATTGCCCGCTACGCCGAAAAAGATGCTTACCAAAAATCCCGCAAATTTATACCTTCCGAAAAGGATCTGAATATCAATACCAAACTTTCCGGCAGCCACCTTCTTTGGCAAATTTTAGACGATCCCTATTTTAAAGAACAACAAAAAAAAGAAAAGCCTGAACTGCTGATTGATAATGAACTCATTAAAAAAATATACAACCAGATGGTGCTTACCAAAGAGTACCTTCACTATATCTCCATCCAACAGCAAAACAAACAGGAAGATCGGAAACTATTCGAGTTTATTTTAAATGATATGATGCTGGGAAATGAAGATTGCACCAGCCATATTGAAGAATTGTTTACCGACTGGCAAGATGATGGAGA
>JBDHYK010000323.1:0-3501 GCA_039811305.1 Niabella sp. | reverse complement strand
GGTACGGTAGGCAGTTGCACCGAAACGCCATACGCCGGATAAGGGTACCTGCTTCAAGAAACGCTGGTACTACCACCATCAATTCCCTGAATTTTTTCGCGCAATTCTTCTATGATCCTGATATTCAACACCTCACTTACTGCCGCACCCTGTAGTGCCAGGTCTTCGCTGTAGGGGATCTCACCACTAATCATGGAAAGAATAAGGCTTTTATCCGCCTCACCTTTATAAACATTGAGTGTTAGGGTGCCTTTTATGGGTCGCAGGCCGTTGTCTTTATAATTAAATATCTTTTTCGAAGCCGGTAAGCCTCCAATATATTTTTCTACTAAGGGTTTCAGCTTTGCTTCATCAATGCTGCCTACAATTGCAAAATTCATCCCGTACGCATTTCCAAAGCGCTCTTTGTATATTTCCATAGCGCGTTTCATATTGATTTTATCGAAATACTCTGGCCGGGGAATGCTGATAGGCGTTAACGGGCTGTTTTGATATACTGTTTTGACCAAGGTATCCACAAACCCAACTTCAGGATTGGCTAAGATAAAGGCTAATTGTGCTTTGTTTTTTTGAACATAGGATTTGAACAGCGCCTCATCCACTCTTGGTGATGTAGCTTTCAGATAAAGCAACTGTAACATTGTTTCCAAATCTTTTATACTGCTGCTACCACTAAATCCATCGAAACTTGCTGCCAGTGAAGCGGCTGCATTAGCCGTTTTGCCTGCCAACATCTTTTGTAAGTCGGTGGGCGAAAAATCTCCATAGCCCATGTTATTAATTACCGCTAAGGCATAGGCTGCGTTGTATTTATCAGCCACGCCGTAGTTGCTGGTGCCTCCAAAACGGCGGGCTCCTAACTGAATCTCATCATCTTTAAAATCGGTTTTCTTAATGGTTACGGTAGTGCCATTGCTAAGAACCCAGGTTTTAGTGCCTAATTTTGGATCCCTGGTTTCTTTAGTGATTTTTCCGGGTATCGGTTCTTTTTTTAATAATTTGGCGGCGATAGCTTTTTCTTCATAAGGTTTAATATCTGTTCTTTGGGCAACTGCAGTAGCTATATTGATCAGATTTGCTGCTGTTGGAAGCTTGTCGGACTCAGGACCTGTTAAAGACACAAAAAATTCGGGCGTTTTTTGTAATAATTTAGAAATTTCGGCAACGTCTCCCAAATTAATCTGAGGCACCAACTCTTTATAATAATCATGTTCTACTGAAACTCCGGGAATGGGTTCCTCTTCTAAAAAATTACGAAGATACTCAGCAACAAAAACTGCCGATTCAGTTTTGTCGCGCTCATTATAGGCCCTGTCCATACTGGCCAGCAAATTTGCTTTTGCTCTGTCTAATTCATTCTGTGTAAAGCCAAAGCGTTTGGCGCGTTCCACTTCTTCCAACAGGGCTGTCAGGCTTTTTTCAGCTACATCCGCTGTAGGAACACCGGCGACCGTATTAAACTGATCGTATCCCCGGGCATAACTGCCAAAATAACCGTACCCGTATAGAAAAGGTGGATTTTCTTTCTGAGTAAGTTCTCGCAAACGCTGGTTCAACAATGTGGTAAAAATGCTTTTCACTATATTGTCTTTGTAGTCGCCTACCGTAATTTCGGGTTTTGAGGGAAATGCACTATAGGCAACGGAGACGCTATATCCGGTGGCTTCCTTATCTGTAACCACTTTTCCTTCATTCGAGGTGTAAGCAGGCACGGGCGACTTTGCGCGGGGTCGTTCATTGGCAGGGTTTGCCAGGCTGCTAAAATGCTTTTTTATCAATTCTTCAATTTGCGATAGGGGAGCATCGCCCACCACAATAACCGCCATCAGGTTGGGTCGGTACCAATCTTTATAAAATTTCCTGATTAAGTCGGGTTTGAAGGTTTTGATGATAGAATCAACACCAATTGGAAGTCGGTTCGCGTACTTGCTTCCTGCAAAAAGCAGGGGGTAGGTTTCGCGAAACATTCGGTCTTCTGCACCTTTGCCCACCCGGCTTTCTTCTAAGATGATGGCTCGTTCGCCTTCTATATCTTCGGTCAAATAGGTAACATTATGGGCCCAGTCTTCCAATACCTGAAACCCTTTTTCTAAGTTACCAGGCTTGTCGGTAGGGATGGGGAGCATATATACCGTTTCGTCAAAACTGGTATAGGCGTTCAAGTCGTTACCAAAGCCCACGCCTATGTTTTGCAAAAAGCTCACAATTTCGTTCTTTTTAAAATTTTTGGTACCGTTGAAGGCCATGTGTTCTGCCATGTGTGCCAGGCCTTGCTGGTTATCGTCTTCCAGGATAGACCCTGCATTTACTACTAAGCGCAGCTCTACTTTTTGTTCTGGTTTTTTGTTTTCACGAATGTAATAGGTAAGCCCGTTTTGCAACTTCCCAATTTTTACTTTTGGATCTATGGGGATCTTATTCGCAAGGTCAATTTGGGCCAGCATGGCAAAAGGAGCCAGCAAAAAAACTGCCAGCAATATGCGGTTTCTTAGAAAAGGGATTGATTTCATTTATTGATTCTATTTTATTTTGATCGTATTCTGCCATTGGGTATCGAGTGTTCTTGCGCAGACTTTTTTTCTGTTTTCCCGGCTGCAAATTTATGCTTCCTTACCACCTACTACAATCACCACTTCGCCTTTAACGGTTTTTTGTGAAAAATGGGCAACAATTTCTTTTAAAGAGCCTCTTACATTTTCTTCAAACAGTTTCGTAAGCTCTCTACTCACGCTGCAAGGGCGGTCTTCGCCAAAACAGGTGATCATATCCTGAAGGGTTTTTACCAGCCGCATTGGCGATTCGTAAAAAATCATCGTGCGTTCTTCGGCTTTAAGTTTTTCAAACAAACTGTGCCTTCCTTTTTTTAAGGGTAAAAAACCTTCAAAGCAAAACCGGTTGCTCGGCAGACCACTATTTACTAAGGCTGGAACAAAAGCCGTTGCACCCGGCAGCGATTCTACCCGAACCCCCTGTCGGATACATTCTCTTACCAATAAGAAAGCAGGATCGGAAATACCGGGCGTGCCTGCATCGGTAACCAAGGCGATTCTTTTTCCTGCAAGTAACTGATCTACAATGTGTTGGAGAATTTTATGCTCGTTGTGCTGGTGGTAGGGGCTTAAGGGTTTGGCAATATTATAGTGGCGTAATAAATGGTTGGTTACCCGCGTATCTTCTGCCAGTACAAGATCCACTTCCTGCAGTACTTCTAAAGCTCGAAGCGTAATATCTTTTAAATTACCGATGGGTGTAGGAACAAGGATAAGCATGTACAATACGGGTTTAAAAAAGGTGTCAGAACTTCTCGATGGTTTTGTTACCTTGCTATTGGGGTGGCTTTACCCGATCGGTTCCCTGTCGGGCTTAAAAAGTAAGGATACCACAATATATGCAATAAGGATCACCGGCAGCCCTCCCCATCGAAACAGAAGGATTGCCAGGATACTAATCAAAACAATCGCCAATTTATCCACGTTGTCTCGCAGCTTTTTGCTTTTGAAC
>JBDHYK010000322.1:0-3530 GCA_039811305.1 Niabella sp. | reverse complement strand
GGGATCACGTAAACAAAGTGATTACTCATTTAGTTGAAAAAGAAGGTATTAGCAGCGATCGTTTCATTTTCTCTTCTGGTCAGGAAGGTGGTGATTGCAATGCAGTAGATCTGCGTGCAGCTGCTCCTGGTGAAGACGGACCTAACACAGTAGCTCCTCCGCACCCGAATCTTCGTAAAAAATAATTAACAACTTAATTATAATAAAAAATCCCCCCCAGCTTGGTGGGGATTTTTTATTACATTTTGGTGAACCCCGATTTCTACTTTTTGGTTACTGAAAGCAATTTGGTAAATGTCTGCCGACTTTCTTTTTACAGATCAACAGGGAATTGGGGAATAAGAACCTCTTTTGATGGGCTTTTAATAACCAGTAGGCAGGACAGAAACCTGTTGCAGCATTTTTTACATGTTTGTAACCGATAAAATCCGCTTACGAATGAGATAGAAAGCTAAATTTTCTCTATGAGAAAAGTTTCTCAAGAATACTTTTGCCGTAGGGTAGCCATGCATTCATCAGTATTTGAAAAATATTTCGGTGGCGCCATACCCATAAGAAGGATGGTACTGGTTTACAAAATAGCTCACGTCTTTTTTCAGGCGAAGGGCGTCGTGGATTTCATCGCGTAATCTGCCTTCTCCCACGCCATGTATAATAATGAGCCAGGGTTGCCTGTGCGCTACCGCCAGGTCGTAAAATTTTTCGAAGGTTTTCAGTTGGAGTGTGAGCATTTCAAAATTACTCATCTGGTTCCAGTCATCGGTTAGTTTTTCTATGTGCAAATCAACAACACTACGTGCCGGCTCTAAGTGTTTTTTTGCGTCTTTTGCTTCATAAATTTTTATTCCCTTTTGCTTTAAAGGGTTTAGAAAAGATTCTTTTTGTTGTTCTGGTGGCCGGTTGGGATACTGGTCGAACAGCTTATAGGAAAAAGAAGCCTCTCCTTTTTGTCGCATTTCTTCAATTCGGGTAAAAAGTTGTTTGGGTTTTATTTTTACGATTGCTTCGTAATGCAGGGCTTTGTTCTTCTCTTCTTTTGGCAGTGAAAAATCAAATACAAACGCAGGACTATCGCTCATATCCTCAAAATTTACATCGTGGATGTAAAAATTTTCAAAGGCTTCTACCGAGTTTTTTAGCTCAAAATCGGCTTCTCCAAAAAATGTAAGCTTGTACAAAAACTGATATTTCTGAGAAGTTTGGTTTACGAGATGGATTTTTAGCTGCTCCACCACCTCATCGCCAAACTCATCTGTATCTGAAATGGGCAACAGATTTAACCATACCCCTTCTTCTTTTCGGTCTTTTTTTTGTTGTACCGGTTTTTCCTTCCTAAGGTCGTCAATGTATTTTTTTTGAGGGGCTGCTGCTTGTTTTTTCTTATTGGTAAAGTTTTTAAAATAAGGAAAATCAATCTGATCCAGGTACACGGGAAATCGCACACCCCGCACATCTACCAGAACCATCAGGTCATTAATAAAATCTACGATTGTAGCCTCTTCATCCGAATGAAGAATTAATACCTTATCACCGATTTGGTACTTCATAGATGCAAATGTATAGGTTTATGAGGTTTGCCGGGTTTGTTTTCCGAGTTTACTATGAAACCGGCTATACGTGAAATAGATTACCAGCCCCACCGCCAGCCATACTAAAAAACGAAGCCAGTTGGTGTGGCTTTCCTGTGCCATCAGGTAAAAACAGGTAACCATGCCAAAAACAGGAAGTAGGGAAAGGTTGTAAAAATAGGCAACCCCCGCAATAATGGTAGTAACGATCCAAAACAATAACATGGGAAACCCTTCATAAGTAAATACTTCGGCAAAGTGCCCGGGCGCTTTGTATAGAATCAATCCCAGAGAAAAAAGGTAAATCAGGGGTAGCAGGTATTTGCCGTTAATATAGGGTACTTTGAATTTAGATTGTGGTTTATCTTTTCTATTGTCTAATACAAGAATTCCTCCGCATACTAAAACAAATGCAAATAGAGTACCAATACTGGTTAGTGCTAACACAGTCTCTAAGTTTAGAAAAAGCGCCGGAATTGCGACTACGAACCCGGTAACAATTGTAGAGAAGGACGGTGTTTTATATTTAGGGTGAATTTTTGAAAACGCTTTCGGCAGCAAGCCATCCCGGCTCATGCTCATCCAGATTCTGGGTTGGCCCATTTGAAAAACTAATAGTACACTTGCGGTAGCAATGATGGCGCTCACAGCCACAATTGCCGATATTAATTTTAGCCCGCGTGCGTCAAATACCATCGCCAGGGGATCGCCCACGTTTAAAATTTTGTAGGGAACCATTCCTGTTAAAACCAGCGCTACTAATACATAAATAATTGTGCAGATAATGAGGGAGTAGATCATACCCCGGGGCAGGTCGCGCTGTGGATTTTTACATTCTTCAGCCGTGGTGGAAATGGCGTCAAAACCGATATAGGCAAAAAATACGGCAGATACACCTTTTAAAATTCCACCGATTCCGGTAGGAGTGAAAGGAGTCCAGTTGTCTGGGTTGATATAAAAAGCCCCGGCAACGATTACCAAAAAAATTACTCCAAGTTTCAGCAAAACCATCAGGTTCGATGCGTTTCTTGATTCTTTTACACCCACATACACTATATAAGTGATGGCGCCGACAATAAACAAGGCAGGTAAATCCATGATCATTCGCAGTCCAAAAATCTGGGGAGCATTCAACCAGGCGGCGTGTGCTTCTAAAAGCGTTGCATCTAAGGTTCCTGGAGCAATTCCGTTGGCCATTAGAGTCGTAATTTCTTTAAACCCGTGCCGCGCGGTTACAAAATCCATCGTCAACCATTCGGGTATGGGGATGCCCGCTTTTAAGGTGAGGTGTGTGAAGTAGTCGCTCCAGGAAATAGCTACAGCTATATTACCGATTGCGTATTCCATAAGTAGATCCCACCCAATAATCCATGCGAAAATTTCGCCAAACGCTACATAAGAATAGGTGTAAGCGCTCCCCGATACAGGAACCATTGAAGCAAACTGAGCGTAGCAAAGCGCTGCAAACCCACAGGCCAATGCCGTAAAGATATAAAGATACACAACTCCGGGGCCACCATCGGCCGAGGCTTTCCCTATGCTGCTGAAAATTCCGGCACCGATGACCGCAGCTACGCCCAGGGCTGTAAGATCCCGTACACCCAGAATTTTTTTTAACCCCGAGCCGTGGGTGGCGTCTAATCCGGCTTCGGCTTCTTTTAAAATAGTAGGCACATCTTTTCTGCGCAGTATTGGATAAGGCATCTGCTTTATTGATTTAAACCAGAAAAGTAATTAAAAAATTTTAATCTGAGTTCAAATTTTAGTGCTCTCTTTTCACCAATAACCTGGCTAAGTGTTTTAAAGGTTCTTTTCGTGTAGAAACTACGGCCATATCGTCAAAAAGTTGTAGAGCATCTTTGAGGAATCTTTCTTTAAGTTCGATAGCCCATTCATCAATTTTACAGTTTCGATAAAGTTGTAAAACCTGGTTGACTTTCTCAGGGGTATCTACGGTCAATA
>JBDHYK010000321.1:0-3532 GCA_039811305.1 Niabella sp. | reverse complement strand
TTTGATTATGAATGTAGAAAAAAGGGCTGTGTAGAGGCCGAGTTGTACATAAGCATAGATAGGGTAGCCGAGAACGCCAAAGAACTAAACGTGACAAAAAAAGAGGAAATGCATCGAGTAATTTTTCATGGATTGTTACATTTGTGCAGATACAATGATAAATCTGAAGAAGAGAAAGAAGAAATGCAAAGAATGGAAGATATGCTCTTGTCAAGATATTTTGGATTTATTTCACGTAAAACAGTTTCATGGTGAAACTGTGTTTCGTGAAACAATTATCTTTGTAGTATGGCAACAAGAAAACGCTGGACAAAACAGGAGGAAGGAGGCCTGGAGCTTGAAAAACTCAGAGAAAAGAAAAAATGGCAGATAACACTGAGGAGGTATGTGTTTCAAAAAAATCCTTGCCCAGCCTACGCACCCTATTTTGGCCTCGATATTGAAAACCTTAGAGCCTGGCTGCAACTTCAGTTTACTGAAGGTATTTCATGGGAGAATTTTGGTAAAAGATGGAACTTGAGTCATATACTACCCCTCTCCTACTTTGATTTAACAATAGACAGAGAGCTAAGAACCTGCTGGAATTTCATAAACCTGAAGGTAGAAGATCTGGAAAAAGAATCGGTAAACACAACCGGAGGGCAACTAAACACCGCGCGGCTCTATTTCACAAGCCTGTACCAGGTATTTGAATACGAACCCTGTTTGTGGATGCTGGAAAAAATTGAAACCATTAGTAAAGGTGAAATTTTAAACAACCGTGCTCAAAAAGCGTTTTTTATTGAAAAAATACAGTATTTGCAGCAACTAAACTCCTATTCTACAATGGAATTTGAAATGTTGAATGTGGGACGTAGCATAGAAGATATCGAAAAAGAAATCGAGTTAATTAGAAAGCTAGGGCAATAAAATTTTATTTTTGCAGGATGTTTCCAGAGTATGACGTAATAGTAGTAGGCGCCGGGCATGCCGGGTGTGAGGCAGCAGTAGCAGCAGCCAACATGGGTTCAACCGTTCTGTTAGTGACTATGAACCTGCAAACGGTAGCCCAGATGAGCTGTAACCCCGCAATGGGAGGAATTGCCAAAGGCCAAATTGTGAGAGAAATAGACGCGTTGGGAGGGTATTCGGGTATTGTTACAGATGAGACAATGATTCAGTTCCGGATGTTGAACCGAAGTAAAGGGCCCGCTATGTGGAGTCCCAGAGCACAAAGCGACCGAATGCTTTTTTCGGCAAAATGGCGTCAAATGCTGGAAGAGACCCCCAATATTGACTTTTATCAGGATATGGTGAAAGGGATAATGGTGAAAGACAAAAGAGTAACGGGTGTAATTACTGGTATGGGCCACCAGATTAACGCAAAAGCCGTAGTGCTTACTAATGGTACTTTTTTGAACGGCATCATCCATATTGGTGAAAAACAATTTGGCGGAGGCCGAATGGCAGAAAAAGCAGCAACAGGAATAACAGAGCAGTTGGTACAATTAGGGTTTGAAAGTGACCGTTTGAAAACGGGTACACCGCCACGCGTGGACGGACGCAGCTTGGATTATACGAAAATGGAAATTCAGGATGGAGATACAGAAATTACCGGGTTTTCTTTTACCGACACCAAAAAATTATCTCCAAACACCCAACGCTGTTGCTGGATCACCTATACCAATCAAAAAGTTCACGACAAACTAAGAACCGGTTTTGACCGAAGCCCTATGTACGCAGGACGAATTGACGGGGTAGGGCCCCGGTACTGCCCGAGTGTAGAAGATAAAGTAAGCAGATTTGCAGATAAAACCCGCCACCAAATTTTTGTAGAACCCGAGGGGTGGAACACAATTGAAATCTATGTAAACGGATTCTCCACCTCCTTACCAGAAGAAGTGCAGTACGAAGCACTTCGTATGATACCGGGGTTCGAGAATGCAAAAATGTTCAGGCCCGGTTATGCAATTGAATACGATTATTTTCCACCCACACAACTTCATCACACATTAGAAACAAAACTAATACAAAACCTGTTTTTTGCAGGGCAAATTAACGGCACCACAGGTTATGAAGAAGCCGCCTGCCAAGGTTTGATGGCTGGGGTTAATGCGCATCAGAATACACACGGACAGCCTCCCTTTACTTTAAAACGCAATGAAGCCTATATTGGTGTATTAATTGACGATCTGATTAATAAAGGAACGAAAGAGCCCTATCGAATGTTTACATCGAGGGCTGAGTATCGTACCCTGCTGCGCCAGGATAATGCAGACGCCCGGCTAACACCCCTTGCTCATGCAATTGGTCTGGCATCGGAAGAGAGAATGGAACAAGTAGCAAAGAAGTTGAGCAAAGTAGCCCAGCTAAAAGCACTGTTGAAAGAAACCAGCGTCAATCCTGATGAGGTGAATCATTTTTTACACAATATCGGTTCTTCTTCAATATCAGAAAAGCAGAAAATAGAGAAAATATTGCTGAGGCCGGATGTTGAATTAACAGATCTGGCCGCCTCGCTACCCTGGCTGAAAAAGATTCTCGCCGCCTACACCCGGGAAGAAGCCGAGCAAACATCCATTCAAATAAAATACGATACCTATATTGCCAAAGAACGGGAATTAGTAAACCGTATGGCAGAGATGGAAGAGCAGATCATACCCGAAAGTTTTGACTACACAAAACTACCCTCTCTCAGAAACGAAGCTCGCGAAAAGCTTCATAAAATTAAGCCTCGCACCTTAGGCCAGGCTAGCCGTATTTCGGGCATTAATCCGGCGGATGTGCAAATTTTGATGGTGTATATGGGGAGATGATGCAGGGTTAAAAGTGTTTTTATAGGTTGTGAAATTTTATTTAGTACAATCTCACAGAAGTTTATTGGAAACCTAAGTGGATAGGAACAAGGGTGGATCAAAAAAAGTATTACCAAGAGCAAAAAAGACGCAAGAACCTTGAGTGTTTAAGTAAACCAATTCCAATACCCAAAAACAACGGTTTGCTGGCATTGAGTAAAACGAATTCCCCAAAAATAGGATTAAAAGTAGCTATCTGGCAGAACAGCAAGGCGAACATACAACGACCTTGAAAACCAATAACAGAAGCAGATCCAAACAAGTTCAAGTAATTAGTGCAACCGGTTGGCATTGTTATCAGTCCGGGAGAACGCTTCGCTCCGTAGCGTTTAAGTCTTATATGGTGTATGCCGTTTTTTATTATTGTCCAACAAGTAGCTTCCTATTAGAAATTTCACTTTTGCTTTTAATGCTGTGAACACTCTCAATAAAGTGTGCATGGTTACATTGCTTGCATTGTTTTCAAAGCGTAAAATTTGGGCTTTTTTGTAAGCGTCCGCTATTTCCCAAAAAGGGTTGCTATCTGATCCTGCTTGAACTCCAGGAAGGTGGGGTTGCCATCCGGTGCCAGATTGTAGGTCTCGCATTGAAATAAATCGGTAAGTAAATGGCGCATTTCTTTTTCTGTAAGCCTAACACCCTGGCGGGTAGCTCGTTGCCGTGCTAAAGAGCGAATGAGTCGCTCACGGTTAGAAATT
>JBDHYK010000320.1:0-3538 GCA_039811305.1 Niabella sp. | reverse complement strand
TGCTTTTTTGCAACATTTTTTCATATTGCTTTTCCGCTACCGAAAATACTTTGTCCATACTGCCCTTAGTAAGTATTCCTTTAGAACCGGTGCAAGACCAGGTGAAAGAAGCGTAAAGCAGCAGCAATAAACGGGTTTGTTTTAGAAGCATCATCATTATTTTTTTTAAATAGCAAGGTCTAATAAATACCAGCACAAATATCCTTCAAAAAAAATATAGGGTAGGGGTGTATCCTTTTTTAAAAAGGGGTAGAAACTTATTTCAAGCCGTAAAATGAGGTGATTATTAGAAACTCCGGCGTCCGGCATACTCCGAGGGTGTATCGCCAAAACGTTTTTTAAACTCTTTGCTGAAATATTTCCGATCAGAAAATCCCACCGTCCAGGCAATTTCAGAAATGTTCAAGGTATGGCTTTCCTGCAAAAGTGAAGCCGCTTTTTGCAAACGAAGATCTTTAATGAACTCAGCAATCGGTATTTGGCTTAATGCATTGAACTTTTTATAAAGTACGGCGGTACTCATATTTACTTTTCTGGCAAGATCGTTTACGTGAAAATCGGTGTTCCCAATATTTTCATGAATAACTGCAAGTAAACGTTCCATGAATAATTTGTCCACATTGCCTAAGTCCACATCTAAAGGTGCTAATAAGAATTTTTGAGTATAATATTGGCGTAACTGGTCTTTGGTGCGTAAAAGGGTATTGACATAGGAGGCCAGAACTTTAATGCTAAAGGGTTTGGTCAAATAAACATCGGCGCCGCTTTCAATTCCGGTTACCTGTTCCTCCAGTTCTACCTTGGCGGTTAGCATGATGATGGGGATATGGCTGGCACGCGGATCATTTTTCACGATTCTACAAAATTCAGTTCCGTCCATAACAGGCATCGCTACGTCTGTAATGATCAGATCGGGGATTTCTTCGAACGCCTGGTGCAGCCCTTCGGCTCCATCCGCAGCGAGTAAAATATCAAAATCGTCTTGGAGACATAGTGAGAGGAATTCTTTAACCTCCTCATTATCTTCTACAATTAAAATTTTTTTTCTATCCATGTCAATGGGGCATCAAAAACTAGTCTAACCCTTTTTTCAAAGATACTAAAAAGCAGGTTTGCATCTCTTCCCCCGTTTTTTCCGAGGTAAAGCTCAGATACCCCTGATGCAGTAAAATTAATTTTTTAGATAAGGCTAATCCTACACCCGAACCTTCATGCTTTTTAGGATTTCCTGAGGCTTGAAAGTATTGGTTGAATATTTTATCTGCGTCTTGTTGAGGTATTCCAGGGCCATTATCGCACACACGAATCTCCACCTTATCTGTATAGTCTGCAACGAGGAGTTGAACCCGCCCGCCCTGTGGCGTAAATTTGATTGCATTGGAAAGTAGGTTGGTAATTACCATTTCAAGGTAATGACCGTCAAAACGAACCTGCAGGTCGGGTACGGGCGTGTGAAATGTAAACTGAATATTTTTATTCTGTGCCTGTAATATAAATTTTTCAAACACGCTTCTTAAAAGACTTACGATATTTGCTTCCCGGTAATTTAGTTGCAGCGCTCCCGAATCGGCTTTCATAAGGGTCATCAGGCTGTTGGTGAGGTGCAACAGTCGTTCTGCATTGCTCTTAATTGTCAGTAACATTTTCTCATCTCGTTTTTTCTCTACTTTGTCCAACAACATCTCTGCTGGTCCTAAGATTAATGTTAGCGGGGTGCGCAGTTCGTGAGAAATATGGGTAAAAAAATCGGTCTTCATTTTTTGCAATTCCTGCTGCTTTTCGTTCATTTCGTGCTCATACTGCAATTTTCTGCGTAGTGCTGCTCTGGAACTGAAAAAGAAAAATATCCCAAATAAAATTCCCAAACCTGAAATAAGGTACAGGAGATAGGCCCACCAGGTACGCCAGAAGGGAGGGGCAATGATAATTTCCAAAATTTTTAAAGGGGGGCTCCAGATGCCATCATTATTGCTGCCTTTCAGGTAAAACAGATACCTGCCAGGCTGCAAGTTCTGCAGATCTGCACGATGGGAGGTGGGAAACACCCAGTCCCTGTCGTAGCCAACCAACTTATAGGCAGAGCGATTTTTGGCGGGTTTAACAAAATTCAATACCGCATACTCTATTGCCAGAATCGCCTGATCGTATCGCAACCTCAATTGGTTCGTGGCTGCAATATTGGTATTCAGAATCGTTCCATCGGTTTTTATTTGCTTTCCATTTATTGCCAGGCTGGTTAAAGCTAATCCGGGTATTTGATTATTTACCTGCATGGCGCTGGGCATGAATGTTACAAGCCCACTATAACTGCCAAAGTAGATGCGTCCGCCAGCATCTTTAAAAAAGGAGTTGTAATTGAATACGTTCCCATCTAACCCATCAATCCGGTCATAATTAATAAATTGTGCACTATTAGGGTCGAAACGCGATAAACCATTATTTGTGCTCAGCCATAATTTTTGATCATCATCTGCAACAATTCCTACCACTTTACTCCCAGGAAGCCCCGTTTGCTGGGTATAGGTTGTAAATTGCTTTGTATCGGGTTCATACCGGGTTAAACCCGACGCACTGCCTACCCATATATTTTTTTGTTCATCTTCAATTACGCAGTTAATGTATTCGCCCCCGATCACTCCCGGCAGGTCTCTATTGAATTGATACACACCGTTTGCGTTTTCTTGCATCAGGTGTAGTCCAACTCGGGTGCCAATCCACATGCGGTTTTTTGAATCATGAAACAAACAGGTAATCCCCTTGTTTTTAAGCCGATACTTGCTGAACTGCGTATCAAAAGTTTTCATCTGTTTTCTGGAACTGTCAAAAATATTAATTCCAGCCTCCTGGTGCCCGATCCAGAGATTGCCTTTCCCATCCTCAGAAATGCAAGTGACGTTATCGGAACTAAGGCCGCTGTTTTTAGTATTGAATTTTTTAAACCCCTTGCTCCCCATCCACTGGTTGATACCACCGTTGTACATACCAATCCACAAAGTAGTATTTCGATCCCTAAAAACACTCTTAACAAGATTGGAGCTGATTGAATTGGGCTTGGCCCCATTCAGAAAATGAGTTATTTTTTGTTCGCGGAAATTGATGTAGTTCAACCCCTCAGCTTCGGTGCCCACCCACAAATTGTTCGAAGCATCTCCCAAAATACCACTAATGATATTGCTACTAAGGCTGTTAGCCTGGTTTGAAGCTTTGTAGGTGTAAAAACGGGCTTGTATGGCCTCAATAATATTCACACCCCCATAATAGGTGCCTACCCAAATATTTCGTTGCCGATCTTGAAAAATATCATAAATGGAATTATAGTTTAAACTGGCAGGGTCTCCAGGCTTTTGAAACCAGGCCTCAAATTGTTTTGAATTCGGGTTATACCGGTTCAAACCTTTGAGAGTGCCTAACCATATTGTTCCACTGTCGTCAATAAAAAGTTTTCTTACATTATTACTTAGAATCTGTGTTGGTGTATTTCCTTCGGTTATCCGAACAATATTAGTAAAGGCGCCGTCGGTGGTGAAAACTCCCAGTT
>JBDHYK010000319.1:0-3547 GCA_039811305.1 Niabella sp. | reverse complement strand
GTATCCTGCACATCACTGAACCGGCCAATAATTAGCCCTTCAAGCGCATCCAATTTACCACTACGCTTCAACTGATAAAACATCCGGTCAACGCTGTACTTATACTCGCCGATATCTTCCAGGAACAAAATCCGGCCCTTGGTTTTTGGTTCAGATACAGTACCCAGTGTATGCACAAACAAAGCTAAATTACCGCCCACCAATTCACCAACGGCTTCACCCGTCTGGTTATATTCATGAGGCTCACATGTATATTTTGCACTCTTGCCCTCTAAAGCCTTTTTCAATGAACGTACATATTTGTTGATGTATCCTTCATCATTGAAGGCAGCAGCCATCGGTGCATGCAAGGTTGCAATACGGAGGTTGGAGTTTACATGATTGTGAAACACCGTAATATCGCTGAACCCAACTACCCATTTGGGATGCTTTTTAAATTTCTTAAACTGGATACGGTCAATAATACGTCCCATTCCATAACCTCCTCTTGCACAAAGAACGGCCTGCACCTCGTCATCGTCCAGCATTTGCTGAAAATCGGTCAAACGTTCCTCATCAGATCCTGAAAAATAATTTTCGGAATCGCCGCCAAGTGTTTTACCCACTTTCACACGATAGCCCCATACTTCCTGCAACACACGAATACATTCTGCAGCTTTTTCATAAGCCATAAATCCTGCCGGACAGGTAATACCAATCGTGTCGCCCGGTTTTAGATAGGGTGGAGTTTTAATAATCATAAACCAATAAAAAATTAATTACCTGAATCTTCTTTCAACTGTTGCACCAGCGCAATATATTCCTGCATAGCCGTGTCGGATGGTTTACCCTTCAATTGGGTCCAGGCTTCATGCTTCGCCTTGTTTACAATATCAAACGGGTTCGATGGCGGATCCGTATTTACATCGCCTGTAGTGGCCTGCTTATACAAAGAGTATAACTGCAGTAATATGTTGTTGGATGGTTTTTCTGTGAGCGTTTTACTATTGGCAACCGCCTGTTCAAACAATTCCTTTAAGTCCATATATAAGTTCTTTTTGCGAAAATAGCTTTTTACAGGGTATTAAATCTTAATTAGGCGAAAGTTCACTTTCTTTTTCAACATTTCAACTGATTCTTAGGTTTATTAAAAGCTATTGTGTACCTGTTCAACAACAACGTGAAAACAAACCCTCAAGCAATAATTATCAGCAACAACAACGATAACAGGCGTAAAAAGAATGGAGAATCTGATGTATAAGGCCTGTTACTTCTGTAAAAGAATAGTAACTTTGCACTCATTTTATAAATTATGAAGGATTTTAAGCGAACATTAGTTACGGCAGCACTACCCTACGCCAATGGGTCGTTGCACATAGGGCACTTGGCAGGATGTTATATTCCGGCCGATATTTACGTTCGATATCTGAGAGCGCAAAAAAAAGATGTAAAATTTGTTGGCGGAAGCGATGAACACGGGGTTCCCATCACAATAAGGGCCATGAAAGAGGGCGTAACACCCCAGGAAATAGTGGACAGATACCATTTTCAGATAAAAGACACTTTTGAAAAAATGGGTATTTCTTTCGACATCTACTCAAGAACCTCGAACAAAATTCATCACGAAACCTCCCAGGAAATTTTCAAAACCCTGTACGATAAAGGACTGTTCGAAGAAAAGGAAACTCAACAATATTTTGACGAAAAGGCAAATGTTTTTTTGGCCGATCGCTATATTATCGGCGAGTGTCCTGTATGCCACAACCCAAATGCTTTTGGAGACCAGTGCGAGAAATGTGGAAGCAGTTTGTCGCCGGAACAACTCATCAATCCCCGGAGCGCCCTAAGTGATGCCATACCCATTAAAAAGAAAACCAAACACTGGTATTTTCCACTTCAACAGTATGAGCCCTGGTTAAAAAAATGGATCCTCGAAGAACATACTGAATGGAAAAACAATGTGTATGGTCAGTGTAAGAGCTGGTTGGATAATGGGTTGCAGCCCCGTGCCATGACGCGCGACAGCAACTGGGGTATAAAAGTACCCTTACCTGATGCCGAGGGTAAAGTGCTCTATGTGTGGTTTGACGCCCCTATTGGTTATATTTCGGCCACCAAAGAACTTACTGAAAACTGGCGCGACTACTGGTGCAGCGAAGACAGCCGTTTGATCCACTTTATCGGTAAAGATAATATCGTTTTCCATTGCATCATCTTTCCGGCCACCTTGCATGCCCACGGCGATTACATTGTACCCGATAATGTACCAGCCAACGAATTTTTAAATATTGAGGGCGATAAGGTATCTACCAGCCGCAATTGGGCAGTTTGGGTACATGAATATCTGAAAGATTTTGAAGGTTGTCAGGATGTGCTTCGCTACGTGCTCTGTGCCAATGCTCCCGAAACCAAAGACAACGACTTCACCTGGAAAGATTTTCAGGAAAGAAACAATAGTGAGTTGGTTTCTATTTTTGGAAATTTTGTCAACCGAACCTGGGTATTAGTACACAAACTGTGCACAGGAAAAGTTCCTCGGTTTCATAATGATATTATTGATGATTTTGACAAAACGATCATAATTGAAATACAGGAAGCCAAGGCAAAGGTGCAAACAGCATTGGAAAATTTTCGTTTTCGCGATGCGCTCTTTGAAGTAATGGATCTGGCAAGAAAAGGCAATAAATACATGCAGGAAAAACAACCTTGGATCGTAGCTAAAACGCTCGACAGCCATCCCGATGGGCAAAAATCTATTGATAATTGCCTGCATTTGTGCCTGCAGCTTACCGCCAATCTTGCCATCCTGGCCAACCCTTTTATGCCGAATACCTCCCAAAAAATGCTACACATGATGAAAGTGGTGGAAAGAATGTTGGAATGGCAAAACGCCGGTAAGGTAGATTTGTTGCGAGTGGGCTATTCCATGCGGGCACCCGAGTTGCTGTTTAGAAAAATTGAGGATACAGAAATTGAAAAACAATTGGAAAAATTAAAATCGGGAAGCGCGCAAATGGATCAGAAAGTAATTGAACATACAATTTCGCCAACCGAAACAACCTTAGTAACCCCTGCACTGAAACCCGAAATTACGTTCGAAGACTTTGCAAAGATTGATCTGAAAGTGGGCACGATCACAAATGCAGTGAAAGTAGAGAAAGCCGACAAACTGTTAAAACTTGAAATAGACCTCGGATTTGAAAAAAGAACCGTAGTATCGGGCATTGCCCAGCATTTCAGCCCCGATTCCATTATTGGAAAACAGGTTACCGTAGTAGCAAATCTGGCTCCGCGAAAAATGCGGGGAATAGAGAGTAAAGGAATGATACTCATGGCTGAGGACAGCGAAGGCAAACTGATATTCGTGAACCCCGATCAAGCGGTTCACAATGGATCTGAAGTGCGATAGCAACAGTACAAAGTACTTTATTTTATATGCTGAAGATTTTTCTTCGGCATTTTTTTTTAAATTTACATACTGAAGCACAACCTTGAAACAAAAAATACAGGTACAAGGCCAAAATTTTAAAAAACAGCCATTTGCAAACGCACAAATGCGTAGGGCACT
>JBDHYK010000318.1:0-3548 GCA_039811305.1 Niabella sp. | reverse complement strand
TCGCCGGTTTTGTACCGGAGCAGGGGCATACCTTCCACGCCCAGAGTGGTAACGGTTACTTCTCCTATTTCGCCGGCAGCTACCGGTAGATTATTCTCGTCTAAGAGTTCCACAATAGCCAATTCGGGGTTTAAGTGGCCTCCTTTTCCTTCACTGCACTCGGTAAAAGCTGTTTGCATTTCGGTAGAAGCGTAGGTAGAATAAAGCTGTATGTTCCAGTCTTGAGTTATTTTTTGCCCCAGTATATTCAGTTGCAGGCTCTCATTACGGAGATTTTCTCCAATACAGATGGCCCTTTTTACCGAGGATGCCTGATAATTAATCCCATGATCTTTAGCATATTGCAATAGTTTTACGATGAAGGAGGGTACGGCTACGATGGCACTCGGCTTCATTCTTTCGATCACCTCCCACTGCAACGAAGGCACACCCGGGCCTACGCGAATGAGTGCAGCCCCCAGTTTTCGAATCCCCATATAATAGGCCATGCCTGCCATAAACTGCCTGTCGAGGGTAAGCATGAGCTGGTATATATCCGAGGAGTTGCCATCTGCACATACAAAGGAGCTGTACTCGTTATATGCGAGGCGCTGCAGGTCGTTTTCGGTAAGGGCAATAGTTACCGGGTTGCCCACGGTACCGGAGGTGGCCATGTATTCGATTACTTTATTGGGGGGTACGCACAAAAAATCTTCAACCCGCTGTTGCAGGTGTTCTTTTTCGGTGGGGGGTATTTTTCTTAGGTCTTCAATACCCTTAATAGCTTTAATGTCAATGCGGTTTGTATTAAAAAGCTTTTTATAGTAAGGTGAATTTATCGTAACATACTCTAACAAATCCGCCAATCTAATTTCCTGATAGGCTTTAATGTGGCTTTGCGACTGAAAGGCTAAGGAAGGTAACTCGTTCATAAGGGACAAATTTAAGCATTGGAAGGAATTTAAGCGTAAATTTACCTGTATTTGCCGGGCAAAAGGCCGGTGGGGTGTTTCTATTTTTTGCTTTTGCAAAGCGGCGTACGATGGAGAATAAATGTGGGAAACTTTCCTATTTTTATGGATAAATAAGGCGTAAAAAATTTGGAAATTTGCGGGGGGGGGTAATCTTGTATTAATAATTAATGTTAGCGGCGCTATCGGCAACACCACCCCGCTATGAGTGCGATCAAAAAAAACAGGTGCGTGACAACAAGATGGCCATGCTGACGGCGGAACATCCCGACACAGCGCTCTATCTGAAGGTAGGGGTAATGATTAAAAATAGAAATTATGAAACCTAAAACTGTATTCTTTTTTCAACGTCCACATAGCTGGGAACTTGTTGACTGCAATATAACAATAGGACTGTAATTTGTAAATAAATGGATTCTACAGGGGTCTGCCTCTAAAGTTTGGTTAACAAAAGTAATGTGCTTGTCTAAATTTTGGCAATCAAATACTTTTAACGGTCGTCAATTTCGGACTGTAGAACCCAACATATATTTTATATTATGGAAATAGACATACCCCTTATTATTGCAATTGTTTCTTTAATGCTGCTATTTGCAGTAATCTTATTTACTGTTTATCGAATAGATAAAGATAAAGACCTAAGTACCCGACAAAAAATAATTTAATCTTTTTGCAACTTTATTTTCCTATATTGGGTTCGATATTCTATTTTTATTTTTATAAACAAAAGAAACAGCAGGAAGGAAAATCAGGAACCAATATACCCGATTAGTTTTTTATAAATACCAGGTTGTCGCATCCATCCCCGCCAATACAAGGTTTGCAGCTATTTCCAATTTTTCCTGTTAAAAGAAACTTGCCCCTCTTTTCGTTTTTGCCACATTTCCTATTCTGGCTTCAGGTAAAAAGCGATTTATTTATCTAAATTTGCTTTTTCATACAGATGCGTGCAATACTATTTTTATTTTTTCTACTGATTTCAGCTCATTTTTCGATGGCTCAAAATCCTTTTTCGTCAAGAGAATTAAAAGAAATTGACAGCCTGATTTTATATAACCATTTGGATATTGCTGAAAGAAGAGCAGAAGATTTGTCTCGTAAGTTGTACTTAGAAAAAGAAACGGAGGGGTTATTGGAAACTGAATACCGGCAAATCGTGATTCTGGACAGGCAGGAGGAATCTCCGGAGAAATCGCTCCAACTTCTACTTCTGATAAAAGATGAGGCAGAAAAGGAAAACCTTCCTTCGTTGACCTATCGTATTGCTTTGATGACAGCATTGGCTTACGAAAAATCAAAAAACTATGATTTAGCCAAAAACTATCTGGACAAAGCCTATCTTGTTTATAAGGAACATCATTTAGAAAATATTTTCAGCACCTATTGCGTCCGGAAAAGTTCCTATTTTCGATTTAGTAATGAATTGGATTCGAGTTTACTTTATGCCCAAAAAGCAAAAGAATATGCCGAAAAATACGGCAACGAAACCGATTTAAAGGATTCTTACATTTTGTTGGGATATTTTGCCAATCAACGCCAAAACTACCCAGAGGCTTTGAAATACAATTTCTTGCTCTTAACCTATGCAAAACAACATAACAACAGCTTCATCGCCGTCAACTACCAAAATATTTCCAAGATATATCTAAAAATGCAGGATTTCCCAAAAGCATTGGTTTATAGCGATTCGGCTTATATTTTGTATGATAGCCTAACACTGCGGTATAAACACTATTTGCACCAAACGAGGTATGAAATCTTTGAAAAATTAGGAGAAACCGATTCTGCTTATCATTATTTCAGGCAATACCACAGCAATTTACAGCTTTTGCAAAAAGAAGAAGAAACCTTAAAAGCCAAAAAAATAGAAGAACAATACCAAAACGTCCAAAAAGAAACCACCATTAAAACCAAAAACCAACAAATACTCTTTATTATTTGTTTGCTCGGTGTGATTGCTTTCGGCTCGGTTATGCTTTACCGGAAAAACCGACAAATTAACAGACAAAACAAAATTATCGGGGCACAATTAATCGATTTGTCCAAAACGTTGGAGCAGAAACAGATGCTTTTGTCAGAATTGCAACATCGGGTAAAAAACAACCTACAACACGTTATCAGCATTTTAGAAATCCAGAAAGAATCGGTAGATTTTAATAATATTGATGAGCTGATCCGGGGAAACCAAAACCGTATCCACTCCATGGCATTGCTGCACAAAAAGCTGAATATGGCAGACAATGCAAATGACGTGGATTTGAAACGATACGTTGCCGAACTGGCTGAACTTGTAAAAGAATCCTACGACCATCACAAAAAGAAAATCAGCCTTGCCGTACAATGCGAAATTGAAAATATTTCGTTAGAAAAAGCCTTGCCTATTGGTTTAATCATTACAGAGCTCGTGAGCAACAGCATGAAGCATGCTTTTAAAAAAAGAAATTCAGGAATTATTACTATTGAAATTTCAAAAGTCAAAAACACAAACCAACTCTATTATGCCGATAACGGCGAGGGCTTTGATTTCAAGCAGCCAAGTGAAAAAGGGCTGGGGCAGGAAATCATTAAAGGGCTGATAGACCAGTTAAACGGTGAGGT
>JBDHYK010000317.1:0-3552 GCA_039811305.1 Niabella sp. | reverse complement strand
CTTATTACGGGTACGCCCGCCAGGATCGTAAAGACCGTCCACGGGTGGCAATTGGCAGTAAGCTCATTGCCAATATGCTGGTTGCAGCCGGTGCCGATCGGGTAATTACCATGGATTTGCATGCACCGCAAATTCAGGGTTATTTCGATATTCCGGTAGATCATTTGGATAGTCATGCAGTTTTTATTCCCTATATTCAGGAATTAAAATTAGAAAACCTTACCTTTGCGGCCCCCGATGTGGGAGCAACCAATCGGATACGGGAAATTGCCAGCTATTTTAACGTAGAAATGGTGATTTGCGATAAACATCGCAAACGTGCCAACGAAATAGCCAGCATGACCCTGATAGGTGAAGTAGAAGATCGGGATGTAATCATCATTGATGATATTTGTGATACAGGAGGTACGCTGGCAAAATGTGCTGCATTGATAAAAGAAAAAGGAGCCAGAAGCGTTCGGGCAATGATTACGCACCCTTTGTTAAGTGGCAACGCGTACGAGAATATTGAAAGCAGTGTGATGGAAGAATTGGTGGTCTGTAACACCATTCCTCTGAAACGGGAGAGTTCAAAGATAAAGGTGATTTCAGTAGCCGGGCTATTTGCCACCACCATCAAACATGCGTTTGAAAATAAGAGCATCACAAGTTTATTTGTGCACTCGAATGTAAAAAAGTAAAATATAAAATCAAATAAAAATGAAAACAATTACAATCGAAGGACAACTGAGGACCGCGTTTGGCAAATCAGCCACCCGTCAAATTCGCTCTCAGGGGCAGGTGCCTGCTGTAATTTACGGGGGTGCTAAAGAGGTAAACTTCAACGCGCCGTTAACAGCGTTTAAACCCTTGGTTTATACACCAAATTTTCAGTTAGCCAATGTTAAAGTAGATGGCAAAACCTATCCTTGTATTTTAAAGGACTTACAATTTGACAAAGTTAGCGATGAACTCATTCACGTAGATTTACTGGAACTGGTAGAAGACAAAAAAGTAATCGCTACGATTCCGCTGAAATATACGGGCACCGCCAAAGGGGTTAAAGATGGTGGTCGCTTTGTGTCGAAAGTGAAATCGTTGAAAGTAAAAACCTATCCAAAACACTTGCAGGAGTTTATAAAAGTTCCTATTGATAAATTGGAGATTAATGGAAATATTCGTGTGGAAGATGTAGTAGCCCCCGATATGGAAATACTCAATTCACCACGTATTCCTATTGCATCTGTAGCAATGACCCGCCAGTTAAAACAAGAAGGTGCTGCTGCCGCTGCAGCCGCAAAATAGTTTTTCAAACCTTATTAACCAACCTGCATGTGATCATGCAGGTTTTTTTTATATTTTTAGGCTTCCAAATGAAGTATTTAATCATCGGATTAGGAAATATTGGCACCGAATATGCACACACCCGCCACAATATTGGCTTTGATGTGGTTGCAGCCTTTGTGCTGAAGCATGGAGGTAGTTTTAAGCAGGATCGGCTGGCTTTTGTTGCGGAAGTGAAGTTCAAAGGCAGGTTGTTTGTGTGTGTATGTCCCACTACCTATATGAATTTAAGCGGCAAGGCTGTGAAATATTGGATGGACAAAGAAAAACTGGCTCCCGAAAAAAGCCTGGTGGTATTGGATGAAATATCCTTACCTTTAAGTAAATTGCGGCTGGGAAGACATGGGAGTGACGGAGGACATAACGGGTTGAAAAGCATTCAGGAAGCTTTGCAAACCACCCAATACCCCCGTTTGCGGTTTGGCATTGGAAATGATTACCCCAAAGGAATGCAATCTGATTATGTGCTGGGAAAATGGTTTAAAGAGGAAGAACCCTTAGTAAAGCTAAAAATTGAAAAAGCAGTAGAAGCAATTGAATTGTTTGCTTTTCAGGGGATAGATGCCACGATGAACGAAATAAATAGTAAAGAGTATTCATTGTAATAAATTGTATGTGCTAATCAAAAGCTGCATGCTGAAAATAAAGACAGGACAGCGTGCAGTGGAAAAATTTGCCAATACCCAAAAGGTAACAGAAAACATAAAATAGTTTACAGATGAAAATTTTTTGTATTGCCAGAAATTATGCGGCTCACGCCGAGGAGCTTGGAAACTCAATTACTGAAGAACCCGTGGTTTTTATTAAACCAAAAAGCGCTTTGCTACGCCCCAACCTTCCTTTTTATTACCCCGAGTTTACCAATGAATTGCATTATGAATGTGAATTGGTAATAAGAATATCGAAAAACGGAAGGTATGTTAATAAACGATTTGCCTATCAGTATTATGACGCCATCACGCTGGGGATTGACTTTACCGCCCGCGACATACAAAGCGAGCTTCAAAAGAATGGGTTGCCCTGGGAAAAAGCAAAGGCCTGGGACAATTCAGCAATTATTGGGGAGTGGAAACCGATTAGTGAGTTTGCAAACAGACGAGCCATCAACTTTGGTCTGTATAAAAATGGAAATTTAGTACAACACAGCAATTCCGGTAACATGATTCATAGTTTTGAGAACATCATAGCAAATATCTCTAAGTATTTCACACTAAACATTGGCGATATGATTTTTACCGGTACCCCACAGGGAGTTGGCGAGGTGGTTACCTTTGATGTGTTAGAAGGCATTCTGGAAGACCAGATTCTGTTTAATATCACCATCGAGTAGGGGGGTTGCCCCTATAGGTGTTTTCTATACTAATTAGAGTGTTATCTGTCATTCCACAACCGACCGTGCTAACATCAACAGACACGAAAAAAACAAACAGACCAAGCCCCCCACCCAAGGGATAATAAAAATTAACGCTAAGAAAATCTCTATGTTGACGATTGTCCGTTGTACAGTTTTCGACAATTAGAGACTTTTACACAATGGGCATTAAGCAAAAATTTGGTAACAACTTAAAACGTCTGCGATTAGAGAAAGGATTATCACAGGAGAAACTTGCTCTGAATGCAGACATTGACAGAACATACATTCCAAGCATTGAAAAAGGCGAAAGGAATGTATCAATCGTTATTGCCGAGAAGCTTGCCATTGCTTTAAATATTCCGATTTCAGAACTATTTAAAGACTAAAAATGGGCAAATTAAAAGAATACATTAACCGAAAATTCGGAATTGACGAGAACAAATTTTTAAAAGTGCTTATCAAAAGTCCGGGAGCGGAAGGCTACATTTTAGGAAATCTCGGAGAAGAACTTTTTAAGGAATATGCTAATTCAATCGGTTATGAAGCATTGAGAATTAAGGAAAAACCCGAAGGAGGAAATAACGCCAAAAGTGAAGATGCAAGAGGCGATTTTTACATTCGTAAAATTGGCTCGACTAAAGATGAATGGCTTGTAGTTGAATGTAAAGGTGTAAAATCAAATGCAGAAAAAAGAAGCGGGTTGACTAAAATTTCTTCTTGCTTGGCTTTGCTCAATAAACACACTATTGAACGGGCGAAACACGTTGAAAGTATCTATAATTCAGGTAATCGGAATTATGAGAAAGCGAAAGAAGATTGGGAACAGAAAAATACAGGTAGATTCCCAAAATTTCGTTGGAACAAAGAAAATCCAG
>JBDHYK010000316.1:0-3565 GCA_039811305.1 Niabella sp. | reverse complement strand
ATTTTTAGAGGCGTATAAACAATTAAGGTTCGATATATTTAAGTGGGTGGGTTCTTGGTCATCCTGCATGGGTATCCCAGAACCACCGGCGATATAGATATTTGGGTAGAAAAAACACCAGAAAACTATCGGAAGATAAACGATGCGTTTTTGCATTTCGGAATGCCCGTTTTTGAGATGACCGAGCATAATTTTTTGTATCATCCTGCCTGTGATGTTTATAATTTTGGCACAGCTCCCTGCGCAATTGATGTCATGACCAATCTGAAAGGACGTGACTTTGAGACGGCATTTCATCGGGCGGTATTTTTTGAATAAGAAGGTCTTTTTATTAGGACCCTTCATCTCATTAGTCTCATTGAAGCAAACAAAACATCTGGGAGGCTGAAAGATTTGGACGATATTCATAACCTATCTTAAAAATGTGTTTTTCGTGATATGGGGGAAGGTACTGGAAGCAAGTTGTTGAAATTGCACCACAACAAATGTGTCTAAAAATAGTCTCCTAGACTGTTCAAAGATACGGGCAGAATAGCCACCCTGAATCCTTACCCCTCAGGTGCAGGTAGCAGAAAGTTGGAGGTTGCTTACAACCCTATTCATTCATAGCAGTTCTGTCATCTGCTTAAATCGGATCCGTGTAGTAAAGAAAAGGACAGGAATTGGTGGGAATGAAGTTTAGTGTAAAAGAAAAATTAGTTTCATCCACCACTTTGTAAATGCTGGTAATTTAATGAACTCTTTAAGAATCCCCCGCCAGCGGGGGATAATTTTTGGCCTAAGCCCGTTGCTGGGGCTGAGCTTTAAAAAAAGGACAGGAATTGGTGGGAATGAAGTTTAGCGTAAAAGAAAAATTGGTTTCATCCAACCATTTGTATCAACCGATAATCAATGAGCTTATCATGAATCCCCGCCAGCGGAGGATTATCTTTGGCTCAGCACGATTATGGGTGGTGTGATCGTCCAAAGATCATGAACGAATTCAAGTCATTGGGTTGGTTTTTCGTAAGGATATATATAAGGATATGATTGAATCGTTAAAACGTAAAGAAAAAATAATATCTGTAACGGGTTTAGGTTATGTAGGGCTTCCTTTGGCGCTGGAATTTGCCAGGCATTTTACAGTCATCGGTTTTGATATAAATGAGGACAGGGTAGCGATGATGAAACAAAAAATAGATCCTTCAAAAGAATTAGATTCTAATGCTTTTGAAGGTTGTGATATTACCTTTACTTCAGATCCTTCAGATTTAAAAAATGCACATTTTCATATTATTAGCGTACCAACGGATATTGACATCCATAAAGTACCGAATCTGAGGCCCCTGTTAAATGCAAGCGCTACTGTGGGAAACGCATTGAAGAAGGGGGATATTGTAGTGTATGAGAGTACGGTGTACCCGGGTTGTACGGAAGAAGACTGTCTGCCTATTTTGGAAGCCGAAAGTGGCCTTCGGGGTGGCGTTGATTTCAAATACGGATATAGCCCTGAGCGTATCAATCCTGGGGATAAAGAACGCACCCTCACCAAAATATTGAAAATAGTATCGGGGTGCGATGCTGAAACCCTTGATACCATCGCCAATGTGTATGCGACGATCATTGAAGCGGGCATTTATAAAGCGCCAACTGTAAAGGTGGCCGAGGCTGCTAAAGTGATTGAAAATACACAACGTGATATCAATATCTCATTTATCAATGAATTAGCGATAGTGTTTGACAAAATGGGCATTGACACGTTGGAGGTGTTGGAAGCGGCGGCAACAAAGTGGAATTTTCATAAATATCAGCCAGGACTGGTAGGAGGGCACTGCATAGGTGTGGATCCTTTCTATCTGATGCACAAAGCAAAACAACTGGGGCACGATCCTCAGGTCATTGCTGCGGGCAGGCGGGTAAATGATTATGTTCCTCATTTTATTGCTAAACGCGTGGTGCAAACGCTACTTGCAAAAGGAAAACACCCAGGAGCGTCTAGGGTGTTGGTAATGGGGGTTAGTTTTAAGGAAGATGTAGCCGATATACGAAAAAGTAAAGTGGTGGAAATGGTACGTGAGTTGCAAGACTTTTCAGTTAGCGTAGATATTACAGACCCCCTGGTTACGAAGGCAGATCTGATGGCTGAATACGGAATCAATTTGGTAGATATACCTGAGGGTCTATACGATGCAATAATTTTGGCAGTAGGACATCAGGCCTTTAAAGGCTTAACAAAAGAAAACTTGGAAAGCCTGGCGAATGGAGAACTTTTGTTATTTGATATAAAAGGCATCAAAGATACAAAAGATTTCAAAAATTACTGGAGATTGTAGATAAAGATTCGCACAACGCTGAGTACAGGAAAAAAATTGCAGTATCATGCCGCGTCTGCTACTAGTAATAAAGAAAAGGGTATTACACCGCACCTGCTGGGAGAAATGGGAAAGAAATTACCTGCTTGTACTGTTGGTAATTAATTGGTTACTGAATAGATTTTTTCTCAAATTAGTACCCAAATCATCAGCCCGCAAGTATCCCTTGTTGAAACTTGAATCTGCCAGAGTGATTTTTTTTATAAAAACAATAGCTAAGAACTATGCCTAATCAATTGAAAATACAATTGGATAATTTACACGGAAATCAGTGAAAGATAAATTAGTATTATGAAGGCTATGAACGATGTGAAACACGAGTGGACGGAAATAATCAGGCCGCATACAAAGTTTTTAGATCTCCGGTTAAGAGAATTATGGAGGTACAGAGACCTCGTTTTAATGTTTGTGCGCCGGGATTTTGTTTTTAATTATAAACAAACCATATTAGGGCCACTTTGGTTTTTGGTTCAGCCCTTACTAACCACTTTAACTTATTTCATTATTTTTGGCAAAGCAGCCGGTCTGGCTCCTTCTGGTATTCCTGCTATACTATTTTACTTGTCGGGTATCACTATCTGGACTTATTTTTCCGAATGTTTGATGAAAACAGCTACTGTTTTTAAAGATAATGCCCAGATGTTTGGCAAGGTTTATTTTCCCCGGCTCACCATGCCTGTTTCTATTGTTATATCCAACCTGGTGCGGTTTGGTATTCAATTAGGCTTGTTTTTGGTCATCTGGACCTACTATCTGCTACAACCAGGCAGTAATGTACACCCCAGTCCGGCACTATTTTTAGTTCCCATTCTGGTGGCTTTTATGGGTATTATTGCCTTGGGCGGAGGTATGATCATTAGCGCCCTTACCACCAAGTATAAAGACCTTATTTTTTTGATGACCTTTGGGGTGCAGTTGCTGATGTTTGCCACTCCGGTTATTATCCCGCTGGAAAAAATACCGGTGAAGTACCAGTGGATTATTATGGCAAACCCCATTAGCCCGATAGTAGAATCGTTCCGGTATGCATTTACAGGTAGTGGTGTGTTTAGCTGGGGCAACCTGCTTTACTCCTTTATATTTGCAATTGTTATTCTTTTTGCAGGAACTATTATATTTAACCGGGTTGAGAAAAGCTTTACCGATGTAGTGTAAAGAAGCAAATGCAGGGCATCAATTATTAACTATTAATTACTAATTATTAATTATAGATC
>JBDHYK010000315.1:0-3622 GCA_039811305.1 Niabella sp. | reverse complement strand
GCCAGATGGCAATGCCTTGTATGCTACGCACTGCCAGGCCTGCCACCAGTCTAATGGAGAAGGGATTGCAGGCGCTTTTCCTTCTTTGAAAGGAAGCCCCATTGTTTTGGCCGATAGTATAGATCATTATATTGAAATCATTATGAAAGGCTACTCAGGCCGCCTGAGCGAAGGCTACGGTGTGATGCCAGCCGTAGGGGATAATGCAAATCTTACGCCCGAAGAGGTGGCAGCCATCGCAAATCATGAAAGAACGAACTGGGGAAATAACGCCAGAAAAGTTACGGTGGAGGAAGTGAAAAAAGTGATGGAATTTTTAAAACAATAACCCTTTCCCAATTTTTAAAACATGTATAAAAAGATAGTTTTATTATTTACTATGTTTTGTTCGCATATCGCCGTGTTTGCGTGCTCGGTATGTGAAAAGCAACAACCAAAAATGCTGCAGGGGATTACCCATGGTACGGGTCCGCAAAGCGATTGGGACTATGCTGCCGTTTGGGCAATTATTGTGGTTGTTGTGGCAACACTCTATTTTTCTTTAAAGTGGATGATTTGGCCGGGCGAGAAATCGCCCAACCATATAAAAAGAATGATTTTAAAAAACGAATAGTATGGATTCAAGCGAAGTGCTGATATTTCTGGATGATGAGAAAGCACCGGTTGCACAATTAACAGCACCGGTAAATTTTGAATTGGACACGCGAAAATTGGTGGATGGGAAACATCTGCTTCGCGTGGTGAGCCGGGATGCAACGGGCAAGGAAGGTCTACGCCTGATTCCCTTTGAAGTTCGTAATGGCCCATCCATACATGTTGAAGGGATTAAAGAAAATGCAATCGTGGATGGTATCGTACCCATCATGGTGAATGCTTATAGCAAAGGAGATACCGAAAAGTTTTACATAACAGGTAGCGAAACTCCTAAAAGTATCCCTACCTGGATCTGGGTGATGATCATCCTGTTTGTTGGTTGGGGAATTTACTACCTGATCAGCTTTTTTAAGATCGTACCCAATTAAACAAAAAGGGATGCAGGAAAGAGAAAAAATACGGTTTTCAGTGGTAGAGCCAGGAGAGGTAAAAGAAATAGAAACCTACGAAAATGAATATCGAAATTTGATGGTTCTATTGAATGATCGGATCTATTTGGAAAATTTCGGAGAATGTGGGGGCCAGGGTCGCTGCGGCACTTGTGTTGTAAGAGTCGAGGACGCCCAGGGGTCTTTGTCTTCTGAAAGAAGTAGAAATGAAACCCGAACGCTGGAAAAAAATGAGCATCAGGAAAAAAATATTCGGCTTTCCTGTCAGATATTGGTAGCCCCTAACCTTCACGGGGCCACAATTTATTTGGAAGAATCGGTTTAATAACAATTCAAAATAAAGGAGGGTGATGTGAACATAGAAAGTTTTGAAAAAGCACAAGGGCACTGGATTCTGGCAAAGATGGGCAAAAAGGTGTTACGCCCCGGAGGCAGAGAGCTTACAAAGAAACTAATTGACGGGTTGCATATTTCCCGTAATGATGCTGTAGTTGAATTTGCTCCCGGCATAGGCTTCACAGCCGCTCTGCTTTTGCAGAACCAACCCAAACAATACACCGGGATAGACTCTAACGAAGATGCAATTGATCTGCTGCAAAGAAAATTCAAACATTCGAATGGCAATCTTCGTTTTATTAATGGAAATGCGGCACATTCGGGGTTAGATACTAACAGCCAGGACAAAGTGTACGGCGAAGCCATGTTGACCATGCACGCCGACCACCGTAAGGCAGAAATAATTGCGGAAGCGTACCGCATTTTAAAACGTGGCGGCATTTATGCTATTCACGAACTCGGCATCAGCCCCGATGATTTGGATCCCGACCTGAAAGCATTTATCCAACGGGATCTGGCACAATCCATTCGTGTGAACGCTCGCCCCTTAACGAGAACCGTGTGGACCACTCTGCTGGAAAACGAGGGTTTTCATGTAAAACAAGTGTTTACCAACAAAATGCACCTCCTTCATCTTGGCAGGATGGTTCAGGATGAAGGGTTGTTGGGTACAATCAAAATTGGGTACAATATTTTGACACATCCTGCCGCTGCCAAACGAATTGGTGAGATGCGGCGAATTTTTAAAAAACATGAAAAATATATGAACGCAATCGTATTAATAGCTCAAAAACAATAAATAATTTTTTAACTTTTAAATAGTAAACAATGGTAACAACAGAAAACTTAGACGTAACCCAAATCGAACCACGCCTCAAGCATCCCACCATATTCAAACATTTTGATGAACTGGAGCCCGGGGAAGGCTTTGTATTAGAAAACGATCATGACCCCAAACCCCTTTATTACCAACTTTTAGGAGAAAGGGGAAATATTTTTAGCTGGGAATATTTAGAAAGTGGTCCCCGATGGTGGAAAATTCGTATTGCAAAAAGAGCTCTCACAAATGGCGAAGAAACCGTGGGTGAAATTGCAGCCAAAGACATTCGAAAGGCCGATATTTTTAAACAAAAAGGCATTGACTTTTGCTGCGGTGGCAATAAAACTATTAAAGAAGCCTGCCAGGAAGCCGGAATTTCTGAAGAGGAAGTAAGAGCAGCACTTCAAACCGTGGCGGCTACACCTCTTGCTGCGTCGCAAAACTTTAATAAATGGGAGCTGGACTTTCTGGCAGATTATATTATAAACACCCATCATCGCTATGTTAAAGACAACGCAGAAGTAATTTATGGCATGGCCGTAAAAGTGGCGCAACACCACGGCAGCAACCACCCCGAGCTGAATGAACTGGCGCACAATGTGCATCATTTCTTACAAGACATTTTGAACCATACTTTAAAGGAAGAACAAATACTGTTTCCGTCAATAAAAGCCGGAGTTGCCAAGAAAAAAGATCCTTCCTATAATTTGAACGTGGAACCCGGATTTATTAAACATCCTATAATGGTGATGCAAAGAGAACACGATGTGGCCGGGGATGACCTTACGTATTTTCGCAAATTAACCAACAATTATGCATTACCCGAGGACGCCTGCAACTCCTACAACTACTTGTTTCAAAAAATGCAGGAGTTTGAAGACGATATGCACCAACACATTCACCTCGAAAACAATATTCTGTTTCCAAAAGCAATTGAGCTGGAAAAAGAATTAGTAGAAGCATAAAGAAAATAAAGAGGAAGATTTTCAGTTCTGGCGAACCATGATGGGCTGATTTGTCATGGTTCGTCAGGATTTGTTAAATTTAAATTCCCAAAGAGAATGGAAATGAGATTTGAATGGTAGCAATACTCGGGTACAGAAAAAAGAAGAACCATCCAGTGTTCAATTGTTGGCGGCTTTCACAGAATGATTTTTATCACCCCTGCAATGAACTTACGAAGCAGAACAGCCTCTATAAACAAAAAATATGGCAAACATAAAAATAAAGCGCGTTTACCTTCCAGCAGATCCTACGGATGGATACCGAGTATTAGTAGATAGGTTGTGGCCGCGGGGCATCCAAAAGGAAAAAGCAGCCATAGATATATGGTTGAAAGAGGCAGGCCCTTCCAACGAGTTGCGTACCTGGTTTCACCACGAAGTAGAAAAATGGGATGAATTTGTTAAAAAATATCAGGAGG
>JBDHYK010000314.1:0-3657 GCA_039811305.1 Niabella sp. | reverse complement strand
AAAAGAGAAGGAGCTAAAGGAGCTGAAATGAATAAATATGTAGCAGCCGAAACAAAGTATAATGCACTGTACGAGCAGTTAAGAAAATAGAAACTACAACCAATAGGGCCGCGAACAGTTTTGCGGCCTTATTTTCGCGATTATTATTTAACATAATATAAATTATAGGACAAATACTTGCTTTTCCTCAAAAACATTTTTGTCAATCATTTTTATTAAAAGAAAAGTAAAAAATGTGTACTTCTGTAAATCTACTTACATTATTGTAGTAGAACTTACATGATTATTTAAACACAATCTTATGAAAGAGGTAGTGATTTTTGTTAATAAACGCGAAATTTGAAAATTTCCTTCTTCTATTGGCTTAAATTTGCGCGTTTGAGTACTAATAAACATGAATCAATTGAAAGGAAGTATTTTACTATTGGGTTTGCTCTTCAGCACAATCATCCTAAGTTGCAACAGCACAAATAATAAGGGCTCTATTTCTGAAAATGACACAAAGGCTTCTGGCTTAGATACGTTTAAAACCATAAGTGCCAGGCAGTTACAAAACTATAAACGCCAGCTACACCAGGTTTTTGATACGGGGTTAATCAAAAAAAGGTTTAACGGGGCTGTTTTAATCGCAAAGGACGGGCTGGTTTTGTATGAAGCGTACATTGGTTATAAAGATCCCCTACAAAAAAGAGACACCATTGACGAACAGACGGCCTTTCATCTGGCATCTACCACTAAACCTTTTACCGGAATGGCCATTTTAAGGTTGGTGGAGCAAGGCCAGTTGCACCTGAACGATCCGATAACCCAATTTTTCCCTGCTTTTCCCTACCCCGAGGTAACCATTAAACAACTTTTAAGCCATCGCAGTGGGCTTCCTAACTATTTATTTTTCATGGAAGAACAGGATAAATGGCCGAAAAACAAGTCGGTAACCAATCAGGACGTACTCAATTTTCTAATCAACTACCGCCCACCCCTTAATTTTAAACCCGGCAGCCGTTTCAATTATTGCAATACCAATTATGTGTTGCTGGCATCTATAATTGAAAAAATAGCTGGCAAAACCTTCCCTGCGTATATGAAGGAAACCATTTTTACTCCATTAGGTATGCAGCACACGTTTGTCTATACCCCTGCAGATGCACCCCGGGCAATTATGTCCTACAAGCCATCAGGCGCTTTGTGGGCCGACGATATGTTTGATGATACCTACGGCGATAAAAACATTTACAGTACAGTGAGGGATTTAATGAAATGGGACTCTGCGCTCTATAGCCCACAGTTTATACGGCCCAGTCTTTTAGATTCAGCGTATCAACCACAAAGCCATGAAAAGCCCTCCATACACAATTATGGGTTGGGCTGGCGCTTGCTTAATTTCCCTAATGGAAAAAACGTGATTTATCACTTTGGAAAATGGCACGGGTTTACTCCTGCTTTTGCCCGTCTGACCGATGAAAGAGCCGTTATTATAGTGCTGGGGAATCAGTACAACCAAAATATTTACGAATCGGCAAAAACGGCTTATTCGGTTTTTGGAGATTACAAAAGAGAACAAGACTCCGCTTTACTGGATGAAGAAATAAAAAACAATGGCAATCCGCCAGCTTCAGCCCCCCTCAAAGAAAAAATAAAGACTGCAACTTTAAAGGCTGCTGCACCTATGAAAGCCGAAGCTATACATAAAGAAAAAGTGAAACAAAATGTGATAACATCAACATTATCAACTAATAATAAGAAATCAACTGTAAAACAAAATAAAGCAGAGCCCAAATCAGTTGCCCCTAAAAATGCAAAAAAGGAGCCGCCTGCTGAAACCAATAAATCAAAATTGCCGCAATCATCAAAAAAACTTCCTTTAAAGCAAGTTGCTCCGTTAGAAAAAAAGCCAGTAACTTCATCAAAGGAAAAGAAAACAAAAAAGGAAAAAACTTTAGAATTGCCCCAAAAGACAGGTGCGAAAAAGAAATAATCACTCTGCGATATGAAACTATTATCAGCCGCTCAAATTCGTCAATGGGATCAATATACCATTCAAAAAGAGCCGGTTAGCTCCATTGACCTGATGGAACGTGCAGCAAAAGCCTGTACCAAATGGCTGCTGCAACACACCCTTACAGATATTTATTATATTTTTTGTGGTAAAGGCAACAACGGGGGCGATGGGCTGGCAATTGCAAGGCTGTTGGAAGATGCAAAACAAACGGTAAAGGTTTTTATTTTGGAGTCGGATGCGGTGGGCAGTGCAGATTATCGTACTAATTTCAACCATTTGCATACAATTGGGCTTGTTCCTATCCGTCTGATTAGAAATGAAAACGAATTGCCCGAAATTCCCGAAAATGCAATCCTAATAGATGCGTTGTTTGGTACGGGTCTTTATAAAGAACTTAGAGGGAACGCCTCGCTGCTGGCAGAACATATGAATCGTTCGGGAAATGCCATTATCTCTATTGATATACCCAGCGGCATGCTATCGGACGAGTCTTCTAAAAATAATACGGTAGTAAAGGCCACCCATACACTTACCTTTCAGGGCTTAAAGATGGCTTTTCTCCTTTCTGAAAATGCAGAGAATTTTGGTCAGGTTCATATTTTGGACATCAACCTTAGTCCGGAATTTCTGGAAGATATTGAAACAAAATTTTACTTAGTCAATCTAAATAAATGTAAATCAATATACAAGAAAAGAAAAAATTTTTCTCACAAAGGAACCTATGGACATGCTCTGCTTATAGCAGGAAGTTATGGTACCTATGGTGCGGCGGTGCTTGCTGCAAAAGCTTGTATTCGAAGCGGTACGGGATTGGTTACCTGTCAACTGCCAAAAACCGGAGTGGAAATTATGCAAAATTCAGTTGCTGAAATCATGTGCGTAGCCGATACTTCAGAAGATATTATTACTCAACTAACTACAGATTTTGGCAGATATTCTGCCATTGGCGCTGGCCCGGGCATGGGTACCCACGAAAGTACTTCTCAGATGTTGGTTCAATTGCTTAAAAATGCATCTCAACCGCTGGTATTAGATGCAGATGCATTAAACATTCTGAGCCAGCATAAAAACTGGCTGGATTTTTTGCCTGCTCATTCGATCCTAACCCCTCATCCTAAGGAATTTTCACGATTGTTTGGCGAAACTGAGAATAATTTTCAGCAAATAGATTTAGCCTTAAAAATGGCTCAGCAATTGAATATCATTATTGTTTTGAAGGGTCACTATAGTTTAATTGCGCTTCCTGATGGTATTGGGTATTTTAATATCTCGGGCAATGCAGGCATGGCCACAGCAGGTAGCGGCGATGTGTTAGCCGGTATTCTTACGGGGCTGGTGGCCCAGGGCTACCCTTCTGCGCAAGCTGCAATTTTGGGCGTATTCCTTCATGGACTGGCGGGCGACCTGGCAGCAGCTAAGCATTCCATGGAAGCGCTGATTGCATCCGATATTATTGCCGAAATGGGAGGCGCTTTTCATGCTATCAGCCAATAGCAAATGTTTCTTTTTTGTGAAGATTCGTTACATCATCATTTTTACCACCATTTCTTTCAATAATTTGCCTGGGCTCATAGGCGTCGTATGCACACCCACGCTTTTTAGGTTATACTGATGCAAAACCAGTAAAATTTTCTTGATTCCGTCCACTCCGTACTGTC
>JBDHYK010000313.1:0-3668 GCA_039811305.1 Niabella sp. | reverse complement strand
ACTTCTTTGTTTTGAATTTCTTTCTTGTCGCCAACTTTCGCTGAAAACAAATAGGCCACTTTGCCACCAAAAACTTCCGTAAATTTTTGGTGTGTCTTTTCCTGCAATGCGTATTCTTTAAAAATTTCTGGCAGTTGAATTCCTGTGTTAATAGGTTTTATTTGAAGCCCAATGTATTTGTCTTTTACCTGAATAAAAAAATCCACATTGAATAATCCGTCCCACTCATCAGGTGCTGCTTGTATTTGAACACCTAATATTTTTTGTAATTGCCCGTAAACGGTTTGTATCTCGGTTACATAACCGTCAAAGGTTCGGTCAATTACTAACTGTAGCATATAATCAATACAGTCTTGCTCGGTTACATCTTCAACTTCTGATGCTATGACTTCCGTAATCTTTACATAAAGTTTTCTACCTAAATCCTCAATGTGTTCTTTTGTCTTAACGTTAATAAAATAATAATCCCGCCATTCGTCAAGTGATTTAGGTGAACATTTTCTAATTGATTCTGATTTTGATCCAACGTTTCCTTTGAAGTTGAGTTGAAAACGGTTCATTGCACCGTTTAAAATCCACTCTTTAGCCATTCTGTTGCAATAGGTTTAAAAATTTGGTTTTATATTTAAAATCAATGTCGTCGTCCACATTCACCAAACCGTTTTTAATTAAATGAGCATTGATAAATGTTTTGTTTTCAAGGTAGAGATAGCAAAGTAAATTGTTTTCGCTGTCGTGCTTTACACTGTCGTATTTAAGAAACACTCGCTTTCCCTTTGTTTTCTCAATCAGGAAAGAAGTTGCTTTTCCGTTAACTATCGGGTTTTCTTTCACTCCAAGAAGTTTTATAATCAAGTCGTTGCTTAAACGAATTTTTTGGGGGCTAATAACTTCTTTTACTGTAAACAATTCTTCACGGTGGGTTAAACTGTCTTTGTCAATCTTTGAGCCGAACTGGAGTTTTTTTACATCAATTTTTTTATCAAGGGTATGTGGGTCTTTGAAAATGTAAGGTTGTTTTTGAATTTCCTTTTCAAAGTCAGTAGGTATTGTTTTTTGTTGTAAAAACTCATAGGTGTTTCCATTCAAGTCTTTTTGATGAGCTCCCAATTTTTCTTTAATGATTGGAATAAATTCAGGATTGATTTCAAATCCAACAGAATTTCTGTCTGTGTTCTTTGCTGCTAATGCTGTCGTTCCGCTTCCTGCGAATGGGTCAAGAACAGTCTCGCCAACAAACGAAAACATTTTGATTAATCGTCTTGGTAATTCTTCTGGGAACATTGCTATATGTCCGCTTTGTCTTGTTCCTGCAAAATTCCAATGACCTGTAAAAAATGTGGTCCATTCTTCAGCAGTCATTTTAGAAAGTTCTTTTTGTTCTTTGGTAGGTTTAGGGCTGTCGCCTAATTTTTTAAAAACAAGAATAAACTCGTAATCCAATTTCAGAATTCCGTTTCTCGGATATGGATAAGAACCCATTTGAACGCCCCCGCCTGTCGTATTAGAAGTTGTCACTTTCTGCCAAATGATTGCTCCCATATAGTCAAAGCCAATATTCTCACAGAACTTGATGATTTCTTCACGAATGGGGATGACTTTGTAGCGTCCGTAATAAACTGCACGTGCAAATTGGTCGCCAATGTTCACACACAACCTGCAACCGGCGTGAAGAGTGCGGTAGCACTCTTTCCAAACCAAATTCAGGTTGTTGATGTAATTCTCGTAACTGTCGTGAAAACCGATTTGATTGTCAGTTCCATAGTCCTTGAGTTGCCAATAGGGTGGCGAAGTAATAGCTAAATGCACCGAATTGTCAGGTAATTCAGTCATTTGTCTGCTGTCTCCGTTTACTATTTTATGATGAGTTTTCAACACTAAATCTTTTGGCACGAAGTTAATCAAAATGTTGGGTTAAATTGTAGGATGGCTTCAAGTATTACTTGTCAGCTGATGTTTACGTGGTCGCTCGTGCCATTACCGCCAACGTTTTTGCAGCCTGGCGAAGTGGTGGAAATCGAAGCCGAATAGTTCAGTTTTGCACTATAGTTCAATAGTAGAATTTCCGTTGAATTTAGTACTTCGCCAGCCATTTTGCCAAACTGCCTGTTGAACAAAAGCTTCGCTATCCATTCCAGTTTCAAATATACAATATTTAAATGCAAATGTTATAATAAAAAGTAGTGATAAATAAGACCTGCAAATAGCGGTAAGGGCTTGCTATGCCACCAGGTTAAGAAGTGTAGAAAAAAGAACAAAAACCGGCAGATAAATTGAAAAGCCACACCGATCTTAAAGAAAAATCAAGAAGAAAAGAGACCCCCAAAGCGTTCAAAATCTAATCGCTGCCACTCCAAATCCTCACCAGGGAACACCCAATAAACTTTAAAACCCCATAACGACAAGTCTAGATACGTCCCGATGTCTTCCATATCGGGATCAACGATAATACTGAGCTTGCGAAGTAAAGCTTGCCGAAGTAAAACCACAATTACTTCCCTTCGGTCCGTGAAAACGCTGCGGGTAGTTCCGCTGCGCTACACGCGTTTAAGCCTTATATGTTGGTAGCAGTTTTTTCTACTTACGCTTAAAGGTTTTTGCAATTTTTTTAAAGCTCTCCATATATTTATCAAAGTCCTCTTTGGATTGTCCAACGATAATGTAATAGTCGCCATTGTCATTAAATAACATTACTTGATAAACCAATTCAACTTTATCATCTTTAGTTTTTCCGTCAGCAATAATTTCATATCCTTTTAAATTGTCAATAGCTATCTCTTTAATTTCTTTTATAATACTCTGCTCACCTCTAGGAAGTTTTTTGAGTCGTTCTTCTGAATACTTTTTTTGGTTCTGTGATGGGACTTTTGCAATCGAATTTCCAACAATTAAAGTTGGTTTTTCTGTTGGAATTTTTCCGTCAGTCGAATAAAGCAAACTTCCTGACATATACTTTATTAGTTTGAAATCTGTGTCCTTGATGTCAATTGTAAAAGTTGCTGCGTCAAGTGGATTGTTATTTTGAGCATTGTTATAAACTGTCGAAAGTAAAGCCTCTTTAATTTTTGCCCCAGTCTCTTTTGAAGCTTCTGGATAAATGCCATTTACTAAAACAGTTCCTTTTGTGTCTCCAAATATCAGCATTTGTTTTATATAAGTTGTCCCATTTGCTGGTTGAGTAAGATTTAGTAATGTAGCTTTTGAGCCATTAAAAACAATAATCTGTTTTTTGATTAGTGTCATTCCTTTTGATTTTAAAGCGTCTGCTGTAAATCCGTCAACAATGGAACGATAAGGTGCAGGAAGTTCATTAATCATTATTGAAGCTCCAGTTTCAGCGTTTTGGAAGCCACTAAAATTTGTCGCAGCTACAAAACCACTTGGTGGAATTAAGCTACATTTTGTTCCTGAAACTTTTATAAGTTTTTCTGTCTGCCCAAAAGCTATTTGTCCTACTAACAGGAACGCAAGTAAAAATTTATTTTTCATTTTGAGATGTGTCATTATAAAATTGCTAACAACATCCGGCAGCTTTACGAGGTGCCGGATTTTAATTCGAACTTTGAAACGAAGCCGAAACTTCAAATATAATACGAAACTTTAAATCGAAGCACTTCACCTGCTATCTTGCAAAACCGTTTGTTCTCTGCTGGCTATTTGGTTCTTAT
>JBDHYK010000312.1:0-3684 GCA_039811305.1 Niabella sp. | reverse complement strand
CTATTGACAATCCGGTTAAGAATTTGGTAATTGACGGAATCTCTTTTCAGCATACCGGTTGGTTGCGTCCTTCTTTGCAAGGCCATGTTCCGCACCAGGCTGGTTTATACATGACGGAAGCCTATAAACTAAGACCAGCCGGCACTCCGGCAAAACCCAGTTTAGACAACCAGGCCTGGGTGGGCAGACCGGCAGCAGCAGTTGAAATGAGCTATACAAAGAGAACAAGAATCAAAAACTGTTCTTTTCTTCATTTAGCAGCAACTGGTGTTGATTTGAAAAAATGCGTGCAGGATAATATGACAAAGAATAATTTGTTTAGTGATATTGGTAGCACGGCAATAATGGCTGGTAATTTTGGTGATGAAGGCCGGGAAATTCATATACCTTTTAAGCCGAAAGATGAACGGGAGAAATGTGATGTGATTTTCATTGAAAATAATTTTATTACCAATGCCACCAATGAAGACTGGGGTGCTGTGGGTATTGGTTGCGGCTATGTAAGCAGAACAAGTATCCGGTATAATGAAATTGAAGATGTGTCCTACAGCGGGATTAGTGTAGGCTGGGGATGGACACCGGACACCAGCATGATGAAAAATAATAGAATCGTTGCCAATAAAATCCATCATTATGGAAAGCATAACTATGATTGTGCCGGCATTTACACTTTAAGTGCCCAGCCGGGTACACTCATTGCCGATAACTATATTGACAGTATTTATAAAGCACCCTATGCACATTTACCTACGCATTGGTTTTATTTATATACCGATGAAGGATCGGCAGGAATTACCCTGAAAAACAACTGGACACCCACTCAGAAATATTTGCAAAACAATAATGGTCCGGGTAATATTTGGAAAAACAATG
This sequence comes from Niabella sp., assembly GCA_039811305.1. Taxonomy (GTDB): domain Bacteria; phylum Bacteroidota; class Bacteroidia; order Chitinophagales; family Chitinophagaceae; genus Niabella. Next base: position 2,811 of record JBDHYK010000312.1, on the reverse strand, counting down.
GCCCACAGGTAAATGATTCAGTAAAACAAAATGCCGGATTGCAAAGTGCGTATCAACACCTTGCTCAATTCAGGAATCCTTTGCTGGGCACTTTACCAATTAATCAGCAGCATTATGAAATAGTAGAAATTGTAGTTCCTAAAGGAAAAAGGATGGATGTTGACTCTCTTCGCAGGGTTATGATTAAAAGCCATCTTGATCCGGAGCAGATTTATGTCTGGAAAAACCGATACGTAGTTATGGGCATGATTCAGGATGTAACGGTTTTATTAGGCCGGTTGAAAAACTCATTCCCCTTTGCAGAAGTGCGGCCTTATCACGATCTCTATTATCAGTTTGATAGAAGTAAATGTGCAGATACAACAACAGCCAGAGAATGGACTCATTATCTGCTCACCGCTAATCTGATAGCAGATAAAAAGAAACAACAACAATATTTTGATGACCATACCACCCAGTTTGAAAAGTGGCCGGAAGTAGCCAAAGGTTTCTGCAATGCCGGTTTTCAGCAATTGTTATGCTTTAGAAATGGCAGACAACTGATATTAGTGATTAGTGTACCTAAAGGAAAAACTTTGGCTGAGTTGGATCCCAAAACTACGGAGAATAACCCTCGAGTGAATGAATGGAATCAGCGCATGGCGCAATATCAGGAAGGAATTGAAGGAACAAAGAAGGGCGAGGTTTGGGTGTTTTTTAAGAAGATAGGCAAGAAGATATGAATGATAAATGATGAATGAAGAATGATGAATGATGAGTTGTGAAATTTAATATAGCTAACGGATTTATCCGTTGGAAAAAATCACCCGATTTATCCGTTGAAAAAACAACACACATGTTAAATATTGGAATCTTAGGTTTAGGAGAAGGCAGAAGCACCATCAGTGCTGCTTTGCAGAGTTCAAAACTGCAATTGAAAATGCTTTGCGATATAAGTGAAGAGGCTTGTTTGCAACGCTGCAAGGAGTTCGATTTTCCGCATTATACCACCAGCTTCGAAACGATGCTGCTGGATAAGGATATTGATATCATAGCCATCTATACTCCTGATCATTTGCATGCAGCGCATGTAAGCCAGGCATTACAACATGGCAAGCATGTGGTTTGTACCAAACCCTTTATTGATAATCTGCAGGATGCAAAAGCCTTGCTTGATCTACAGGCTCAAACCGGCAAAAAGGTTTTTGTCGGGCAAAGCTCTCGTTTTTTTGAACCGGCAAAACGCCAGTGCAGGGATTATGAAGCGGGAGAAATTGGCGAACTGATTACAGTGGAGAGCCATTATCATGCAGGCCATCGCTGGTTTCTGGAAAAGAAATGGGCATTGGAAGATGCTTTCAAATGGTTGTATGGTGGTCTCAGTCATCCGGTGGATTTTATTCGCTGGTACCTGCCCAATATTGAAGAAGTAATGGGCTACGGCATGATCAGTGCTAATGGAAAAAATGCCGGACTGAAGAACGAAGACACCATGCATTTTATTTTTAAAGCAACTGATGGCCGCATAGCCAGAGTAAGTGGTGTTTATACTTCACCCATACAGCCTGCCTACAGAGAAAGCGGCATGAGCACGGTGTTGCGGGGAACCGAAGGCGCCAGTCAGGCCGATTATCATGAACTGCATTATGCCATTACCGACAAAACCGGGGAAGAAAAAACCATTACCTGGGGCGATAGTACACTCAAGTATTATTTCCGTTTCGAAGGCCAGAGCCACCATGCCGGAGAATACCAGAACTATCTGGAATATTTCGCGGATTCTATTGAACAGGGTTTTACTGCCTATCCAGACATGAAAGAGGGTATCGAAACTGTAGCCCTGATGCAGGCCATGGACGAAAGCCTGAAAACTGGCAAACCTGTGAAACTGGCGGATGTGCTGGGAAGAAATGGATTGGAGTTATAAGTGATGAGTTATGAATGATGAATTAGGAGTGAAGCGTTTTATAAAACAGTTAAAACAAATTGGCTGATATGGGTAAGCGTATTTTAAAAGATAAATCGTTTGATTTTGCAGTTCAGGTTGCAAAGATTTATAAACGATTGTGTGAGGAAAGGAAGGAATTTGTGCTAAGCAAACAACTTTTAAGAAATGGTACATCCACAGGTGCGAATCGTTGGCAGGAACTTCTTCTTCTTCGCATCCGTCATGCCGACTGTAAGGAGGCGTCTCCTGAATAACGGGGAAGATCCCTCACTCCGTTCGGGATGACGTTTAATAGGATACTCATTTTGTGCGATAATTTGGAACGAATCCTTACACACTCATGCAAATGAAATACTAAAAATGATTAGAAGCAGCATTCTCACTATAAAACAAAAGAAATCATAATTCACATCTCATAACTCATAACTCATATCTCATAATTCATAACTCCAAAAAGTGAATAATATTTTATCCAAACTTGAAACCATTGACTACGTAATTGTAGCTGTTTACCTGGTGTTACTTTTATTCATTGGGTATCGGGCCAGTTTTGGCAAAAGCCGAAAAAAGGGTGAAACCCTTTTTCTGGCTGGCAAATCGCTGAACTGGTACAATATTGGTTTTAACATGTGGGGCACTAATGTGGGGCCTTCCATGCTACTGGCTTTTGCCAGCATTGGTTATGCCACCGGAATTGTAGCTGGCAATTTTGAATGGTATGCATTTGTTTTTCTCTTATTACTGGCAATGGTTTTTGCACCACGCTATCTGGTACGCAATGCTACAACCATGCCCGAGTTTATGGGTCAGAAATTTGGCGATAGCACCCGCAATATCCTGGCCTGGTATGCGCTGGGAAAGATGCTGATCTCCTGGTTGTCTTT
>JBDHYK010000311.1:0-3723 GCA_039811305.1 Niabella sp. | reverse complement strand
CTTACTGCTTCCTCTGCGTTGCTTTTTATTGGATATGCATTCATTGTATTGGCAGGGTTAGCCAACCTGTTCATCCTGGCTGCTATACTATTACGGGCCGGAACAGATAAACAAAACCGGAACAGGCTTTTAAAAGCTGCAGGACTGATGCTTATCAATATCCCGGTGGCATTTGTATACTGCTGGATCGTAATAGCCGCACTTGCAACGTTAAGAATAACTTTTATCAATAACACTGGATCTGACATAACAGACATTCATATTCTAGGATGGGGGCGCCTACATTGACCATTTACAAAACAAAGAAAGCAAAACCGTAAACGTATCCATTACAGGAGACTGTTCAATATATGTTGAGTACTCACGGCACGGGCAAAGAAAAAAAGAAGGAGTAGTAGACTATCTAACTCCGGGAATGGGACAAAAAGTGCACCACAAAATTGGAAACGGTAATATCTATTTATATTAAAAATAAATTTTAAGATAATGAAAAGAAGCTACGTGCTTATATTATTCACCCTGCTTTCGATTATACTTGTTTTGCTGCTTATTGCGCTGAAATAGCAGCAACGTGTATATTTTAATACCGTTTCTTTTTATGGGTGCCGAACTATTTTTTGGAGAGCTACCATATTTATTTTCCTGCTATCAGGTGGCATCCATCAGGGTAACAACATTAAAGCGTGTTATTACATCGAATATTGCATTTGCATTGCAAAATCAATTTCCAAACATATTTCCGGACCTTACTGCACTACCTTATTCGCACAGCAGGAACTGGCAAATGCATCGGGCTTGGCTTTAAAGGAAAAACCCATGCCGGTAATATAACCGATAGCTTCCTTCAATGCATCATTGCTCTTAAACATCGGGCTGGTATTAATATCCACATGTACTTCCATATCGATATTGTGATTGGTGAATACACCGCTTAACAGGTAAGCAATTTCGATGCTTCTGGATACCTCTGTCATCATACGCTGCTTAATGCTCATTCTTTCGCGGGAGATTTCATTGTTTACGTACATGAAGCCACCATTGCCTTTACGTACGAATACAATTGCTGTAGCAAACTCGGTTTCTGTACCTTTTACCTGGCTATCGGTGCCAATGCAAACTTTTAGCTGGTGTCCGCGGTCTTTTTCGCGTAGTATCACTTCTTTTACTTCATCTTCAATAATCGTTTTCACATACTCGCCTGTCAGTTTTCGCCATTGCTTCTGTTGGTACTGCATAGGGATCTTTTTGATTTATGTGTTGTGAATAATTACAATGAGCCAAAGAACAATGCAGCGTTCCCGCTGTATATTAAAGTGAAAATTACTACATCCTTTTCATTGGTATGAAAGAAGTTTATCCACTATTGTGCAAAACTGCGGATAAGCGCCTTTTTTATGCCCACAAATGCTACAAATACTTTCCTCTTGTATTAACCTTTCTTTTTGTCAGCAATCCATAGCAAAGCAGTATTCAAAATTTTATCCTCATTACTAATTGCTTCATCAAGCGTTTTTTCTACATAAATATCAGGCTTTATTCCTATCCCTTGCGTTTGAGTATTATCTGGAAAAAATACGCCAACACTTGAATAACTAAAAGTAAACTTATTGCTTCCTATCATGGGAATGGAGATGTTCGTTCCGTTTGCACCCATTGTATTTCTGCCTATTAGTGTGAGCTTTTCCTTCGGTAAGACCTTAAAATACATAATAAGCGTTTCTGGCATGCTGGCAGTTTCTTCAGACATTAAAACGATCAGATTTTTCTTGTAGGTGTAATTTGCATCTGCTGCCGGAACTACAAACGATTGCTTAAAAACAGAAGGGCAATTGGTGACGTGCAAAAATCTTATTGCGTTCACAGCCTTATCAAAGAAATAAGATTCGGCAAATCTCACAAACTCCAAAGTTGGCCTTTTTCGTAAATCCAAAATTAAATAGCTGGATTGCTTCATTAGAGAGATTGTATTGTCTAAATCACCCTTAACCCAGTTTGCAGCATTTATAAAAAAAGTGGTGTCGTTTATTTGAGCAAACTTCTCAATACTGTAACTGCTTTTTGATTCCCGAAATAACCTGGAATCTGGAGATAAGAAATTACGGCATTGATCTATTTTCAAGGAAACCAGCTTTGATTCTTTTCCACGTTTATACTTTATGGAAACAAGTGAATCTTCAAAAACCGGCGTGGCAGCAAGCATATTATATTTATTTACAAAATGCTCCTTAATCCTTTTTTCAGAATGGCTGAGAGAGGACATCATAGAATCTGCCATAAGCTTTGCCGAAAGCCCATTAATTTCAACTATTTCATCCCTGACGTTTATATCATAAACCTTCCCAAAAGCACTATCGATCTTTGTAACAAAGACTTTCCCCTTATCATAATATAATTTAAAAGGAATAAAGCCAGGACTACCCCCAAACAAGCTGATTGATATGGTATAGAGCTCTTTTGCAGAAGTAATGCTATGACCATCTTTTATAGTGGCATTTAGTTTCAGCAGGCACCGGTTATAATCCAGTGTTGATGTAGCCTGAACAAATTCGGAAATCAGATCAGGTAAAGTGTTTGGCCATGAATCTCTGATCAGATATTTATTTGGATTATAGTATTCCATAATATTCCAGTAACGAAAGAGCGTTAATAGCCTGTACCTGTATTCCGGTAAGTAACTAGTATATTCATCTTCCAAAAATTGAGGCACCTTTCGTGAATACGGGCTTAGTTTTACGTATTTGTTTTCAAAAGGCCTGAAGCTTGTTATCATTGACAGCAGTGTAGACTTATTAAAATCAGAAAGCAGTGTTGAATTTCTAAGCCATTCAAAAGAAGCAGCATTTATTTTCTCTAATTCTGTTGACGTAGTTATAATACTATCATAATAAGAAGAAGCTGTTATATTCTGGTAAGTACCCACATTAATTAACCGACTGATTACACAATTGAAATTTTCGTTTGAACCCTTTTTAAAAACTGTATCGATATTATCAATCAAAACCCTGTCCCAATCAATATTTTCTTTGCTTATCCTTGGAGAGAAATACTTCAACAATCCCCAAACCTTTGCTATAGTTTGAAGTTGGCCTGCAAGTCCGGTATTTTTTGAAAAACACCGGCTGTAAGTATTACGCCAACTGTCATCAAACTCTCCTTGCGTAATATCAAGCTTAAGACTATTAAACTTTAAATGACATATTCCTTTTAAATACACACCAACCGTTATTTTTTTCACCACTCTATCAAAAGGAATACTAAAGGAGACAATTCCCGAACTGTCGTTACTCAATAGTCTTTTAATTTTGGGGCTATCAAAAGTAACTGTTCTATCGCTTGCATCTAAGGCCTCAACATACGCAAGAACAAATGATGTATCGTTATATCCGATATTCTGAACATCAAGGCTTACGCTTATCATACCATTTATAAGCGGTGTAGAAAAGTTCAGGGTATTATTATATTGTGTAACTGCCGAATCTGTTTTTATTTCAAACTGATCAATTTGAAACGGATTTTCCTTGTTTAATGACACACCAGCCTTTCCATTGAGCCGAAGAAATTTCCAGCCAGTATATACCGGATTCTGGGCAAAAAGATATGTATTATAAGAAATAAAAAGTATTAAAAAACAGATGCGGATCATTTAGATTATATTTTAATACCCGAATATAATACCTTTAAAACAAACTCCCCTGCTGTCCGGGCCTTCTGAATTTTGTAAGA
>JBDHYK010000310.1:0-3752 GCA_039811305.1 Niabella sp. | reverse complement strand
TGCCGTGTTACTGAGTGCCGTGTTATCGTTGCGGGTGGCCATAGACCGCATATACGCACGAGGGTGAGAAATGGCGTTCATGCGGATGCGATCACCTAATAAGGCACCACCGGTTTTTTTACGTGATGGATCTACTGAAATTACAGCGAGAGTTTTATCGGTGTAGTAGTTCAGAAAACGCCTGACAAGCTCATCGGTTACCGAGGATTTACCTGCACCACCTGTTCCCGTAATACCAAGAACCACATTTTTTTTGTCGGCGGATCCATCAGAAGAATGTAGATCAAAAAAATGGGGCCTTCCCGATTCTGCCAGGCTGATCGCCCTTGCAATTTTTCTAATGTCTTTGGCCTCGCCAAGGGGCAGCTTGGATCCCCAGAGTTTGGAGGCGTCTTCAAAAGTAGTGGTAGTATTATTTTCAGGAGCGCCCGCAAGCGCATTTGTTTTTTGTATCAGATCTTCAATCATCCCTTCTAACCCCATCTGGCGTCCATCATCCGGGCTGTATATCCGCGTGATGCCATAGGCATGCAGCGCTTCGATTTCCTGCGGTAAAATGGTGCCACCCCCGCCTCCGAATATTTTTATATGGCCGCATTGTGCCTGATCCAACAAATCCTTAATGTACTTGAAAAATTCCAGGTGGCCTCCCTGATAACTGGTTAGAGCAATTGCGTGTGCATCCTCTTCAATGGCGCACTCTACAATTTCATGGGCACTACGGTTGTGCCCCAGGTGAATAATTTCTGCACCCTTGCTTTGTAAAATCCGACGCATGATATTAATTGCGGCATCGTGCCCGTCAAATAAAGACGCAGCGGTTACAATTCTGATTTTATTGATAGTAGCTTCCATATATTGACAACCATTAGCAAAAATAGTGAAATGTGAATTGTACTGTTCGGATTTTACAGACACTGAACTCACTGGATCATGGCCGGTGTTGGTTCTCCCAAAGGCAAACTGAAATTGCATGGTAGTACGATTACAAAACTACACGCTTTTTTCCCCTATTTTAGGTTACCTTTGCCAATCCTTTCAATATACTATGAACAAGAGAATTTTTGTAGAAAAAAAGGAGCTTTTCGATGTCGAAAGCCCCAGGTTATTAAGTGAAATAAGGCAATTGGCCCCAGATGTTTCTTATGTTAAAGTGTACAATATTTATGATGTATTCGGTTTGTCGGAAGAAGATTTGGATAAGGTGATGCAAGCCGTATTTGTGGATCCGGTGATGGATATACGGCATGATGTGAACCCCGCCAGACATACTTTTTTTGCCATGGAGTTTTTGCCTGGGCAGTACGACCAACGGGCAGACAGCGCCGAGCAGTGTATTGCCTTACTTACCGATGCAACTCAGGCAAGAGTTCGTAGCGGAAAACTCATTGATATTGATGGGATTACAGAAGCTGAATTGCAAGGTGTTCAATCACTGCTCATCAACAAAGTAGAAAGCCACGAAAAAGACCTTGGTTCACTGAGCTACCCAAAAGTTGAATCTCCTACAGCCATTCCAACAATAGACGGATTTATAGATTGGAAGTTCGACCAACTCAATCAATTCTATACAAAGCATGGGTTTGCTTTTGGAATGGACGATCTGGAGCACATTCAACGCTATTTTCAGTCGGAAAAAAGAAACCCTACCGAAACAGAACTGAAGGTATTGGATACCTACTGGAGCGATCATTGCCGGCATACTACTTTTGAAACCGAGCTTACCGATATTTCCTTTGAAGGCGTATTTAAAGATACACTCCAAATGATTTTTAACGATTATTTGGAAAAGAGAAAATTTCTGCAAAGGGAGCATAAGCCGGTCTCTTTAATGGATCTGGCTACAATTGCTGCCAAATACTTTCATAAAACGGGGAAACTGGATAACCTTGTTGTTTCGGATGAAATAAATGCTTGTACGGTTACAATTGATGTGGAGTACGATGGAAAAAAAGAACCCTGGTACTTATTATTTAAGAATGAAACACATAACCACCCCACGGAAATTGAACCCTTTGGTGGCGCCAGCACCTGTTTGGGTGGGGCAATCCGCGATCCGCTTAGCGGGCGTTCTTTTGTATATCAGGCCATGCGGTTGACCGGGGCTGCCAACGTATTGGAACCCATTGAAGACACATTACCCGGAAAACTTCCGCAACGAACCATTACGAAGCAGGCTGCTAATGGATACAGCAGCTATGGCAACCAGATTGGATTGGCAACAACCCAGGTAAGCGAAATTTACCACGAGGGGTACAAGGCGAAACGCATGGAAGTAGGTTTTGTAGTGGGTGCCACTCCTGTAACCTGGGTAAAACGAGAAGCACCCCAGCCCGCTGATATTGTAATTATTTTGGGCGGAGCTACCGGACGGGATGGGATTGGTGGCGCCACAGGCTCTAGCAAAGAGCAGGATGAAAGCAGTATTCACACACTCAGTACCGAGGTGCAAAAAGGGAACGCCGTGGAAGAGCGCAAAATTCAGCGCCTGTTTCGAAAGCCCGAGGTTACCACCATGATAAAAAAGTCGAACGACTTTGGTGCCGGTGGCGTGTCGGTTGCCATTGGCGAGATCGCTCCCAGTATTGAGGTAGATCTGGATGTACTACCGCTAAAATACGAAGGGTTGAACGGAACTGAGCTGGCCATTTCGGAAAGTCAGGAACGAATGGCCGTAGTAATAGCCGCTAAGGATAAAGAAAAATTTATTGCCGCCTGCAACGCAGAGAATATTGTAGCTGTAGATGTAGCCAAAGTTACCGATACCGGCCGGATGCAAATGTTTTGGCGTGGCGATAGAATTGTAGATTTAAGTCGTGAATTTTTAGATACAAACGGTTGCCCCAAAAAGCAAAACGCTATTGTGCGTCATTTGGGGCAGGTGCAGGAAACAATATCTGATTTTACTAAAGAGAATTTCTTAAGAATAATATCAGACAAGAATGTTGCCAGCAAAAAAGGCTTGGTTGAAATGTTCGATAGTTCGGTGGGGGGTACTACAGTGGCAATGCCTTTAGGAGGCCAACATCAGCTTACCGAAATGGAAGGCAGTGTTCAAACCCTGCCTGTGTTAGGTGCCACAGATGTGGAAACGGTTTCTTTAGCAAGCTGGGGCTTTGATGCGGATCTGAGCAGCAGGAATTCAATGACCGGAGCGGCTTATGCTGTGGTAGAAAGCGTTGCAAAGATTGTTGCAATGGGAGGGCGCTATCGGGATGTTCGTCTGAGTTTTCAGGAATATTTTGAGAAGTTGGGCAGTCAACCCGAAAAATGGGGTAAACCATTAGCTTCACTGCTGGGAGCCTATGACGCCCAAATGAATTTAGAACTGGCAGCCATTGGTGGCAAGGATAGTATGAGTGGTAGTTTTGGCGAATTGAATGTGCCGCCCACTCTGATTTCGTTTGCATGTTCCAACGGAGATAAGAACAATATTATTTCACCCGAACTTAAAAATCAGGGGAACCAACTCTATGTTTTTCAACACCATCCCCGTGAAAATGGCTTACCGGATTATGAAGTTCTTAAGCAAGTGTACGATTTTCTACACGAACAAATACGGGCTGGTACCATCGTATCTGCAAAAACAGTTAAAGAAGGAGGTGTAGCGGTGGCATTGGCTAAAATGAGTTTTGGCAACGGATTCGGTTGTCAGGTACAGTATAATGGAGCACCTTTAGCAAAATCTATTGGCAGCATTGTCATTGAAACTACTTCTCCAATTGTGCACCCTTTGATCACAAGAATTGGAA
>JBDHYK010000309.1:0-3758 GCA_039811305.1 Niabella sp. | reverse complement strand
GCAACTGGCCTTCTGGTGTAAAGGACGACATCATGAAAAATGTACGAAAAGCCGACCAATACATGGGGACGGCATATAACACAATACCCAAAGTGCCTATTAAAAAATGAGTACTGGCTAACTTTGTTGAAAAAAGTTTGGTTTTATACAATCGGGGAATGAGCCAATACAACATACCAAAGGTGAGGAAGCCGTTCCAGCCCAAAGCGCCAATATGCACGTGCGCAATTGTCCAGTCGCTGTAATGCGAAATGGCATTTACACTTTTCAGAGACATCATCGGTCCTTCGAAGGTGGCCATTCCATAACAGATTACTGCTAAAACATAAAATTTCAGTACGGGATCTTCGCGCACTTTGTCCCAGGCGCCCCGCAGGGTAAACAGCCCGTTCAGCATACCGCCCCAACTGGGAAGAATGAGCATAATGGACAGGGTGGTACCTAAAGCTTGTGCCCAACCCGGTAAGGCTGTGTAAAGCAGGTGGTGGGGCCCCGCCCAAATATATATGAAGATGAGAGACCAGAAATGCACAATACTCAAGCGATAAGAATAAATGGGTCGGTTGGCTGCTTTTGGAAGAAAATAGTACATCAGACCCAGATAAGGTGTGGTAAGAAAGAATGCAACGGCATTGTGGCCATACCACCATTGTACCAACGCATCCTGTACGCCCGCATACCAGGAATAGCTTTTGAAAAAGGAAACCGGAATTTCAAAGGAGTTTACTACGTGCAACATGGCTACAGTAACCCAGGAGGCAAGGAAAAACCAAATAGCTACATATAAATGTCGTTCGCGACGTGTAAGTATGGTGCCAATCATATTGATTCCAAACACAACCCATACAACAGTAATTGCAATGTCAATGGGCCATTCCAACTCGGCATATTCTTTAGAGGAGGAGAAACCCATCGGCAAGGTAATGGCAGCCGCAACAATAATGAGTTGCCAACCCCAAAAATGTATTTTGCCTAAAAGAGGGCTCCACATGGAGGTTTTAAGCAAACGGGGCATAGAATAATAAACAGCCGTAAAGATACCGTTACCAACAAAGGCAAATATTACCGCATTGGTGTGCAAGGGTCTGACTCTCCCAAAGGTGGTATATTCAATACCGAGGTTCCAGGATGGGAAGGCCAACTGAAAGGCAATAATTACCCCTACCAGCATACCAATAGCTCCCCAGGTAATGGTAGCGATCGCAAATGATTTGGATAGGCGATTGTCAATTGTGTACTTCTGTAGTTCCATACTTGAGTTTTAGATTATTTATGGGGTTTGGTTTCGTTATCAAACAAAATGCGGTTGGGTGGGGAGTAGTCATCGTCAAACTGCCCGTCTTTCACTCCCCACAACAAACCCACCAGAAACATCAGGGCTATCAGCAGACTAATTAGGGCAGTAATAATAATAACACTCATAAACGAAAAGGTAAAGTTTGTCTTGTATAAAGTACCTCACTCAGCATTTCCAGCAAAAATATGGTTTTTGTCATGTTTTTGTCATAGTCTCTTAGCTTTTATTTCTGTTAGGCCAAAAGTGAGCAAAATAATGCTTATTGAACTGGCAGGCATCAAAACAGCAGCAATAACGGGTGCTAATACACCCTGAACGGCAAAATAGAGGCCAGCAATATTATAGGCTATTGAAACAATGAAGCTTGTAAGGATAATTTTACGACCCGATTTGGAAAAATTAATGAATTTATCCAATCGGGCAAATTGGCTGGCATCAAAAATTCCGTCGGCAGCGGGTGTGAAATTATTAGCCTCTTCTGTGAGTGCCAGGCCTACATCACTTTGTTTAAGGGCTCCGGCGTCATTCAATCCATCGCCAATCATCAAAACCTTTTTTTTGCGGATCTGTTGCAAATGCCGGATATATTCTAATTTTTCTTCCGGTGTCTGATGAAAAAGAAGTTCTGAATTGGGCAACACCTGCTTTAAATGTTTCGCTTCTGCATCATTATCGCCACTGAGGATGGATAAAGTGTACTGGCTTTGCAACGACTGCATCAGGTTTTGAAAACCGAGTCGGTACAAATTGGATACCGTAAAAGTTCCTATATACTCATTATCTATTCGGATGCTTACGTTCGAGCCCAGATGGTTGTCTGAGCGGGTGTGCTTCACAAAACTATCGCTTCCTATTTTAATATAGGTTTCATTGATCCAGCCTTCAATTCCCTGCCCTTGTACGTTCTTGAAATGCTGTACCGGAATTACATCCTCGGGTTTCAGATAATTAAAAACGGCCATACTCAAGGGGTGGGTAGATTGTGCCAGAAGAGAGGCAACCAATAGTTTCTGCTGCCCTTGCAATAGTTTACCCTGATACTGTACCTGGAGTTTTTTGCTTTGTGTAAGGGTACCGGTTTTGTCGAATACGATGTGGTTGACCTGTGAAAGACTTTCAATAACACTGGGGTGCCTCAAATAAAACTTGTTGCTGCTTAATACCCGCAGCACATTGCCGTTTGTAAAAGTGGACGACAAAAGCAATGCGCAGGGACAGGCAATTATCAGGATCGTGGTGAGCGCATTCCACATCGTGGTATATTCGCCACGTACCAGCCAGAATATGCCGGCTATGGCACTTATTGCAAAGACGATAATGGTAAAATAATTGCTCAGGTGGTGAATGAACAGCGATTCTTTTCTTTCTTCCTTGAAAACGTCTTTATTCCATAAATTGGTTAAATAACTCTGAGATACTTTTTTGATAACGAGCAGCTCAATTTTTTCTCCTAACTGTTTACCGCCAGCATAAATAATTTCTCCAACTTCCTTTATTACCGGCAGGCTTTCGCCGTTTACAAAACTATAATCAATCTTTGCCCGGCCTTTGGAGAGAATGGCATCTGCGGGGATCAGTTCATTATTATATACTTCAATAACATCATTTTCTACCAGGTTTTCTACAGGTGTAGCTACAAAGCGCCCGTTCTTTTGTGCATTTACTGCAATTGGGAAAAACGACTTAAAATCTCTGTCGAATGCGATGGCCTGTTGGGTTTTTTCCTGTGCCCATCGGCCTACGAGCATGAAAAAAACAATGCCGCTCATACTATCAAAATAGCCGTGGCTATTGAGTGCAAACATTTCGTACAGGCTTCTGCCAAAAGTGAGCAGGATGGCTAATGCAATGGGAGCATCAATATTGAGAAACCCGTTTTTAATACTTTTCCAGGCGCTGGTAAAAAACTCGGTAGAACAATAAAAAAATACAGGGATTGCTAAAGCAAGGTTGATGTATCGAAACGCTTCGCCAATTTGCTCCTGTATCCTGCTTTCGAAACTAAAGTATTCCGGCAGGCTCATCATCATGATGTTGGCAAAGCAAAACCCCGCAATCGCTATTTTATAGATTCGGGAACGGTTGAACCGCAGTTTTTTGATATTGTCAACACCGCTCAGGCTGATATGGGGTTCGTAGCCAATTCCTGCTAAAGTTTCTACAACTTTACGTAGGGTTGTGGCGTTATTGTTAAACACAATGAAGACTTCTTTTCGGGCAAAATTTACCCTGGAAGAAACGATGCCACTGTTGATTTTATAAAGATGCTCCAACAGCCACAAGCAGCTACTACAGTGCATCTGTGGCAAATAAAAACTCACATGGGTTTGTTGCCCGTCAGTAAACTGAATGAGTTGGGATATGATCTGTGCATCGTCTAAAAAGCTGAATTTGTCGGCTCTTATTTTTATACGTTGTGTAATGCCGGGGTGTTCATTTAAATCGTAGTAGGAACAAAGAT
>JBDHYK010000308.1:0-3788 GCA_039811305.1 Niabella sp. | reverse complement strand
TTAGTTCCCGAAGAAGGTTTGCAGAGTAGCCGAGAAGTTTATTTTTCTACTTACCAATCTTTAGCCGAAGACAGTAACCGAGCAGGAGCATTCAGAAAATTACCGAGAGACTTTTTTGACCTTATTGTAATTGACGAGTGCCACAGAGGAAGTTCATCAGACGACAGTAATTGGAGAGTTATTTTAGATTATTTCAATACATCTGTTCAAATTGGTTTAACGGCTACTCCATTACGAGACGACAATAAAGACACTTACGCATATTTTGGAAATCCGCTTTACATATACAGTTTAAAACAAGGAATTGAGGACGGATTTTTAGCTCCATATTTGGTTCATCGTGTAGTTACTGAAACTGATGCAACTGGCTTTAGACCCGAAGAAGGGCAATTGGACGATAACGGAGAATTAATTCCTGACGGAATTTATACAACTCCCGATTTTGAAAATACACTTTCCTATTTACCAAGAACAAAAGCAGTTGTAAAGCACCTTTACAACTTTATGGTAAAATACGGACGGTTTGATAAAACCATTGTGTTTTGTGTAAACCAAGAACACGCTGACCAATTCCGCAGAGAAATAAGCAACTTAAATACAGACTTAGTTCAGCAATATCCCGACTATGTAGTTCGGATAGTTTCGGAAGAAGGAGATATTGGAAAAGGGCATTTAGGTAGGTTTATGGATATTGACGAACCAATTCCGGTAATTGTAACTACTTCCAAATTATTAAGCACAGGCGTTGATGTTCCGACTTGCAAAAACATTGTGATTTTCAGAACAATCAACTCAATGACCGAATTCAAACAGATTGTTGGACGAGGCACAAGAGTAAGAGAAGACAAAGAAAAATTGTTCTTCACCATTTTGGATTATACAGGAAGTGCAACGAGAAATTTTGCCGACCCTGACTTTGACGGTGAACCACCATTGATAACCGAAGATGAAATTGACGGAGACGGAAATATTATTGATGGTGATGAATGGATACCAGACCCACCATCAGACGAGCCTGACGATTGGGAAGATAATGACGATACAGACGAACCACCAATAGGCGGAGGCGGTGGAGAACCAAGAAGAAAATATTATATCAGCGAAGGAACTGTTTCAATAGTTGCAGAAAGCGTTCAAATCTATGGAGCTGACGGTAAGTTAAGAACAGTTCAGTTTACACAATACGCAAAGGAACAGATAACAACAATGTTTCCTTCAATGAATGATTTCCGAAGCAAGTGGAATGACTTACAAGAACGCCAACATATTTTGGACGAGTTGGAAAACAACGGAATTTCTATTGACCAGTTAATGGAAATAACCAAACAGCAAGATGTTGACCCGTTTGACCTGCTTTGCTTTGTTGCCTTTGACTTAAAACCATTGACAAGAAAACAGAGAGCCGATTTATTGAAGAAAAATAAACCTGACTTTTTTGCTCATTACAGCGAAAGAGCCAAAGAGGTTTTGAATTTGATTTTAGAAAAGTATGTGGATTATGGTTTAAATCAAATCAGACCCGACATCATTTCGGTTGAGCCTATTGCACAGCAAGGCAATCCGATAGAGATAGTAAATGAATTTGGCGGGATAGATAAATTCAAAAAAGCAATTGAAGAATTACAAACCCTGCTTTACGCAGACGCAGCATAATACTGAAATAGAATGAAGAAAGAACAAATAAACGAGTTACTTATTCAATTTGAAAATGCCCGACAAATGGTTGAAGGTGTTGAATGTTGGAGTGCCAGAGACCTACAACCTATTTTAGGATATTCTAAATGGGATAATTTTTTAAAGGTCATTGAAAAAGCAATTAAAGCAGCAGAAAACAGCGAAATAGCTATTTCAGACCATTTTGCCGATGTCGGGAAAATGGTGCAGTTAGGAAGTGGTGCAGAAAGAGAAATTCCTGATGTAATGCTTACAAGATATGCTTGCTATTTGATTGCACAAAATGGCGACTCTTCTAAACCTTCAATCGCTTTTGCTCAAACCTATTTTGCCGTACAAACACGCAAACAGGAGATTATTGAACAACGATTGTTGGAAGCTGCTCGTGTAAGTGCCCGTGAAAAATTAAGCAAAAGCGAAAAGAAACTTTCCGGTATTTTGTATGAAAGAGGAGTTGATGATAAAGGTTTTGCAATTATCAGAAGTAAAGGCGACCAGGTTCTTTTTGGAGGATATACTACCCAAATGATGAAATTCAAACTTAAAGTTACCGGTAGTAAACCTTTGGCTGATTTCTTACCAACTCTTACACTTAAAGCGAAGGATTTTGCCAATGAGCTTACCAGTCATAATACCGAAACCAAAGATTTGAAAGGAGTAAATGCCATCACCAACGAACATATTGAAAACAACAAAGCTGTTAGAAAAATGCTTTTGGAAAGAGGCGTGAAGCCCGAAGAATTACCACCTTCGGAAGATGTACAAAAAGTAAAAAGAAGACTGAATAGCGAAGGAAAAAAATTATTGAAAACAGCAAAAACCGAAAAAAAAGATAAAAAGAAATAACAAAGGAATGTTGGATGTTGAATTATTAATGTTGAATGGATGAAAAAGGAGAATTTGATTTTAGATAAATCGTTTGCATTTTCATTGATGGCAATAGAGCTCTATAAAAAGTTGATTGCAGTAAACGAATATGTATTGTCTCGGCAATTTTTAAAAGCAGCTACAAGTATTGGTGTAAGTGTAAATGAAGCATCAGCGGCACAAAGCAAAGCCGATTTTATTTCTAAAATGGCTATTTCTTCAAAAAAGGCAAGAGAAACAGAGTATTGGTTATTACTCTTAGAAAAAAGTGACTTTATCAATTTCGATTACACAATATTATTAATAGAAGCAGACGAGATAGTAAATATACTAACTGCCATTGTAAAAACATCGCAAGAAAAAATGTTGAATTGTAAATGATGAATTTCGATTGAAAACTATAAGAATAGAGAAAATGAAAAATAATCTAAAAGATAAAAATTCCTGAAAAATACGATGGTTGGGTTGGTTCACACCGTTATGTTACTTGTTTGCCAAATTTGGAGATTTTTCTCCCTGAATTTCTTTATTACTATTTTAGAACTTTTGAAGGAGTTGAAAAATTAAGTTCTGCATCACCTGGAACAGTTGATAGAAACAGAACCCTTAACAATAAACTTTTGATGCAAATTGTAGTTCCAGTTCCATCAATGGAACTACAAAAAGAATTTGTTGAACTACTTGAAAGAACAAACGCAATAAAAGAGCATTACAATCAAACCGAACAAGAATTAACCGAACTAATGCCGAGTTTGTTGGACAAGGCTTTTAAAGGAGAATTGTAAAGCCAACGCAAGAAAAATTGTTTTTTATAAAATTCCCAGCACTTCAAAAAAATAAAAAACGCAACGCACAACGGACACTAAAATGACACGGAAACTCAATATTGACAACGGTTTACAAGGACAGGAGACAGAACCACTGGCTATAATAAAGTATTGCCGCAACGGCGGCTGAAGTGCTTCTATGAAACATTTCTCGAGTAGTCGGGACGCTTCGTGCTATGTTCAATCCCGAAGCTTCGAGATAATTCTATTGAACTTTTGTGCTAAAAATTCGCTACTTTGGCAATACCCTAACCGTTTTAGTGCAATTTTTACAGTATTTGAAAAAACCGAATGAATAAAAAAAGGGTGCATGCGAACCACATACCCCCTTTTTAGTATCGTATTGATCCTCTTATTTCAACACGGTTACCGGTGTGGGATCCATATCGGTAAATTGTTTGTTTTCACCAGCCATCCCCC
>JBDHYK010000307.1:0-3810 GCA_039811305.1 Niabella sp. | reverse complement strand
TTCCAACGCTTCGGCAACTGTTTGTGCAAACAACGCCACCCTTTGGGCGATTCTTTTCAACCCTTCTGGCCCGTGATACACGGCATACATGGCGGCCATATTAGCCAATAAAGCCTGCGCAGTACAAATATTTGAAGTGGCTTTTTCCCTTTTTATATGTTGTTCTCGCGTTTGCAATGCCATCCTAAGGGCTTTATTCCCCTGGGTATCTTCACTCACGCCAATGATCCTACCGGGCAGATTGCGTTTAAATTCATCTTTTGCCGACATGTAACCGGCATGGGGGCCACCAAAACCCAGAGGAACTCCAAAACGCTGGGCAGAACCAATGGCTACGTCGGCGCCCAACTCACCCGGAGGAGTGAGCAGGGTTAAGGCCAATAAGTCGGCAGACAGGGCTACATAACCACCGGTTTGTTGTACATGGGCTATAAATTGACGATAATCTTCAATGCCCCCCGTATTATTAGGATACTGTAGCAACGCACCGAAATAGTCGCCATCAAGAACCGTATTGGTGTAATCGCCTTCAACAACTTGAATATCAAAGGGTTTGGCCCGGGTGTAGATAACATCTTTTGTTTGTGGAAAGGTCTGGCGATCAATGAAAAATTTTGGTTTTGTTATTTTGTCTGGTCTATTCTTAGTATGAAAAAACATCAGCATGGCTTCGGCGGCGGCGGTAGCCTCATCCAATAAAGAAGCATTGGCCAGGGGCAATGCCGTTAAGTCGCTGATTACGGTCTGAAAGTTCAAAAGACTTTCTAAGCGTCCTTGTGAAATTTCTGCCTGATAAGGAGTGTACTGGGTGTACCAGCCAGGATTTTCAAAAATATTTCTTTGTATAACAGAGGGAGTAAAAGTTCCATAATAGCCCTGCCCGATATAATTGGAAAAAATCTTATTTTTAAGAGAAATGGATTTAATATGCCGCAGGTACTCGTTTTCACTCATTGCGCGCGGAATTTTTAAGGCATCCGTCATTTTTATACCAGAAGGCACAGTTTTATCAATCAAAGAATCGAGGTTTTTGAAGCCGGTTTCCACCAACATTTTCTGGGTTTCTGCTTCATTAGGGCCAATATGGCGTCGTAAAAATTCCCGGGTTTGAGCTTCCAAAATATTCATATTTCCTATAATTATATTAGTAACGATCAGCAAAGGTACTGCCCAATCGGCAAATAAAGTAGTTCTGCTTCAGATTGGGGAAAAGAGGTGAAATGTGGAAGGGCTTGCGTAAAAGGGTTTTGAGAGTGGGCCATAAAAGAAGCCTTTAAAAGGAAAAGAATGAAACAAAGTTTAAAGCGGTTCAAGGTGGTACCAATTTTTTGATTTTAAAATATCGAAAAGAGATATTCCTGCGTAGTAACTGCATAGTAAAAGGGTAATTTTAACTGCGTAATCAAAAATAGCATGCAATTTTATTCTGCGAAAATATTAATTCTTTATTCAGCGGAGTAAAGAGTTCTGAAGTTTTTTCTGCTGCTATCAGTAACCAGTACCACCATAATCTATTGCCATTGCCTTGGTTTTAGCCAACGACACAGCAGATAATAAATTTTCAATTAAAAATGTTTTGTAAACTTTATTAAAAATAACATTTTATTTACTACAAAAAATTTGTAGTTTAGCTAATTATTTCGAGTTTTCTCTCTTTTCTATTTTCTGGCAGAATCTTTCGGTAATTGATTTTATGTTTCTTGAGAGAACAAATCAATTTTTTAAACCATTCTGAAACACGCATTAAGGATGACCATTGAAATAGAAATAAAATCACCTGATGCATTTACAGACATTTATGAGCTACGCAACTTAATACAGGAGTTGGAGGTAGAAGGCCTGCAAATTAAGTTAAAAGAGCAGGCGCCCATGGAAGGCACTATGAGTGTTGGGTTCATGGCAGTTGCTGGTATTGTCGGCGCCATTGTGGGTGAAACTGCTTTAAAAACAAGCCTCGAAGTTGTATTCCAGCATACTCTAAAATCCCTGGAACCCGCTTTCAAAAAGTTTTTAAAGAAGGTAAGGCATCATGGAAAATCTAATGTAGAAATATATACAGAAATGGGTGATGATGCTTTCAAAAAAAGCTATATAACAAACAGTAATGGAGAAACAACTTTATTGAACCGCCCCAATTTTGCAATTGATGTTAAAAGAACAAAAGCAATCTTAATTGGCAATAGCGAATTTGATTTTACCTTCCCTGCCATACAGCCGGTAAAAGGCAATATCCAGGATTTATATAACCTCTTGATTGATAAAAAGATTGTTGGCCTTCCACCGGAAAATATCATTGTTCTTTTAGATAAATCAAGTGGGGAAATTGAAGAGCAATTAATACTTGCAAGCAAACTACCCGGTGTGGAAACAATCTTGATTTATTATGCCGGACATGGATGCCGTACCGATAAAAGCAAGCTGTACCTCATTGCAAAAAACACTAAAAAAATAGATGATCACATTATCAATGGAATTGATTTTGATTTCATAAAAAATGTAATCTTGAAGCAATCAACCGCCGCACAAAAAATCCTGATACTTGATGCTTGTCATAGTGGAATTGCTACCCAAGGCGTTGATGATATCATTGCAGGTTTTAATGTAGCAGGTGCATACACATTCGCATCTTCATCGCCGAACACAGTTTCATTCTATCACCCCGAAAAAAATAACACATTTTTTACCGGCGAAATCATCAATGCATTAAGCAATGGCCTTGATAATAATAAAGAGAATATTGCGCTTGACGATATTTATCAAACAGTTGCTTTTCATTTAAAAGAAAAGAATTTTCCTGAACCACATTATAAAAGTGAGCTTACAATAAAACCATCTGATTTTTACATTGCGCATAATCCAAAGTTTTCAATAGAAGCATGGGTACAAAAAGCTGCAAATTTACACCATATTGGCCGGCTCGATGAGGCGTGTCATGAATATCATTTATTGGTTGAACGTTTTCCAGGAGATAAGCTTCTTCAACAAGCATTAGATGATTGCTATAAAGACAAAAAATTTATAGAATTAGTAAATGAGGCGGATGTATTATTTAAAAATAAAATTTATGGCGATGCGCTAAAAAAATATGATGAAGCATTACAGATAAAGAATGATTTTATCACCCAGCAAAACAGGAATAAGTGTGAACAATATTTTGAAATATGGAAACAGTTTTCTGAAGATTCTTCGACTACAGGCAGAAACATAAATGACCATCATAAAATTGCTGATGCTGAAAAAGAGGATGTATTGAAGCACAGCACCATGAAAAGTCAACAGGAAGAAGAAATACTACCTCCAAAAAAAGAAATATCCATACAAGAGGGCCAAAAGAAAATGCAGGGAGATCAGTATCTAAAAAGCATTCCCGTTGCACATCCCGATAACTTTAAAAAATGGATATATTTTTTTTGCAGCATTATAAGCCTCTATTATTTATTGTTGTTGCCTTCGATGATTAGCAGAACGACATCCATTTTTTCATGTGAATCATGCGCTCTTTATTTAAAATTAATGGATGCAGGTTTTTTATTGCTTATTCCGTTTCAGGTAGCTTTATTTCTTTGGATGAAAAAGACAGGCTGGATTATTTCACTTATTACATCTATTTTCCAAATTGCATTTTCACTACATTTCATAGTAATGAGGGTTAGTATGTATAAATCAGATGGGCTAAACTATTATGGGATTGTTGCCGTTGCGGCAATTATTATTTTTGCTTGTTTTACTATATTCCTTTTACAAAAAAGAACTATAGAATCTTATCGGATATCCGAAAATGTACTTATGAGTACACTTATTGTTTCGGGC
>JBDHYK010000306.1:0-3813 GCA_039811305.1 Niabella sp. | reverse complement strand
TTACCAAACTAACCGTAATTAGTAATAACATGATTTTTACATTTTTGTTAAAACGACTCTAATTTTTTTAAAAGTTCGAGTATCTGTTCCATAGCAAGCTTAGGATCTTGGTTGTTGACCCTGTGCATTTGCGCTTGTTTATTGAACCAGGTCATTTGGCGCTTGGCGTACCGTCGGGTATTTTGCTTTATCAATTCCACGGCATGCTGTAAAGTAAGGGTTCCATCAAAATACTGAAACAGTTCGTTATAGCCTACTGTCTGCAAAGCGTTCAGTTGGCGAAAAGCGATCAGCGTACTGGCTTCTGCTTCCAGACCGGCTGCCATCATGGCATCCACACGGGTGTTGATTCGTTCGTACAATTGTTCCCTTGGCAATTCTAAGTTTATTTGTAGAACATTAAAGTTTCTTGGCTTTTTATTTCCTGTTCGGAAGCTGAGAACCGACAGACCGGTTGCTTCCACAACCTCTAAAGCACGCATCATCCGTTGGGGATTTTGCATTTCTCCTTCGGCAGCAAACAGGCTGTCTTTTTGAATAAGTTGATCTTGTAACCAGCCGATTCCGCGGGTTTGATAATTTTTAATAATCTCGGCACGCAGGTTTTCGGGTACTGTGGGTATGGGATCCAACCCCTCTACAAGGGCTTTCAGATAAAGTCCGGTTCCGCCCGTTACAATTACAACCTTGTATTGCTGAAATAGCTGGGCAACCAATTGCAAGGCATAGTTTTCGTAATAAGCCGCATCCACTTTTTGGTGGATACTGTGAGAAGCAATAAAATAGTGATGTACTGCTGCAAGTTCTTCGGCTGTTGGCCGTGCCACGCCAATGTTTAGTTCTTGATAGCATTGCCGGCTGTCAGCAGAAATTACAACCGAATTCAGTTTTTTGGCGAGTTCGATAGCAACAGTCGTTTTCCCTACAGCAGTAGGCCCTGCTAAAACCAGTAATGTGTGGGAATAATATTTGTTCAAACAAAAAACAGGGATTAATGCGGAGGTTATTCTTCCTCCATAAATTCATCGGCGGCTTCTTCAACTTCAAAATCTTCTCCTTCTTCATCTTTTTCGCCAAAACCATCGGTGCCGCGGGCGAGGTCGTATTTTTCTTCTATATCGGCAAATTTTTCACCGAGGAGTCCTTTGGTTCCATATTGCTTGGGCGCAATGCCTTCGCTTCGAACCATTGCGGGATAAACGATTTTGGGATCTGTATCTTTGGACACGTTAATCAGCTCGATAAGAAAGTACCACTGTTTGTGGAAATCGTACATGTAGGTAAACCGTTGGTTGGTATTTTTTATTTCCGAAGCAATGGTTGTTTCGTGCATGAGTAAGGGGGGAGCCTTGTGTTCATTGTCATACACCTTTAACGAAATTTCTCGTCCCTGCTGCCAACTGTCGTTACTTCGGTAAAAGGTGGCCTGATGCTTATTATCAAACTCATACGCCTTTAAAATTGCTTCGTGCAAATCGCTGAAGTACTGCGTTGGTTTTATAACAATATCGCGGTAGATGCTGTCATCTTCATCAAAATAGACTCTGAATTTAAAAATTGCCATAAGCGAATTTACAACTTATTCCTGAATGCAAAAAGGGTAAGTTTTTTTTGGGGTCATTCTAAATTGTTGCGGGCTTCATGCCGACGGCAAGGAGGTATCTCCTGAATATTGGGGGAGATTCCTCACTTCGTTCGGAATGACCATAAAGTAAGATATTCGTTTTGTGAAACGATTTGGGATGGACCCGTTTTTTTGCTACCAAACACGATGTAAAATGATCTGTTTGTGTTCGTTTTAAAAAATATTCAGGATCTGATACTTCTCCTTGCCAAGTGAAAAATCATCCCCGGCTTTTTTCCCTACAAGCAGCCGATAAACGGGTGCGCTGGTTGTGAAACAGATTAGTTCCTTTTCTTCCACTTTTATGGCCGGACTGGAAAGCCCTACAAAAAACCATCTTTTATCAGTTTCTATCAGGGCACCGGGAGCAATCGTTTTATTTTCACGGTTCATGAGTTGTTGCACGGCAACCAGGTCGTGGCGTGCTTGCTCTAACTGCACATTGTAGCGCATTTCCATGTCCCTGGATACGTTTTGATGAGAAAAATCTTCGGGATCCTTGGTAGCATTTTCATCCATATCGGACAGACCCTTCAATTCTGCAATAGCATTTTCAAAAGTGATGACACTTTTTTCTAAATCGGTGATTAAATACTTTAAAATCTTTTCTTTCATAACACAACAAGCTATTCTTACAAAGGTAGCTCAATAAGTTTTAATAAAAATGAACAGCCCCTTAATTTTTGTAAGGAGTTCTCAGGATAGGAGCTGTAAAAAAAACCTGATACAAATGGGCGTATTGGCATAAAACCTGGCAAACACGTCACCCTATTTCGTTTAAACACAAGATCAAAAGAACAAACAATTTTTAAAAATAAAGATGGAGCGAAGCAAGGAAAGGAATATACTTTTTTGAAAAAAACCACCGGGCACCTGATTTGCAGAGGATGGCTTTTCTTTCTTCCTTCTCTTTTAAATCATCGCGGTTGGTTCTTTTATCAGGCTGGAGCCTGAACAAACCTAAAAATGTTCCTGTTACATCGTATTGAGCAATGAGCCCTGTCTATTATGAGGGAAATTTATTACTTCACAACAGACAAGCTACTTATTTTTTCGAAACACGATACAACCTTCCCTCGTCTGTTACTGCATATAAAGCACCATCTTTTCCCTCTTCTACATCACGTATTCTTTGGTTCTGATCTTCCAGCAAACGTTCTTCGCCGGTTACTTTATTATTTACAATTACTAATCGTGCTATATGCTTGCTACTTAGCCCGCCTACAAACAGGTTCCCTTTCCATTCGGGAATCTGAGAGCCGGTATAAAAAGTAATTCCACTGGGCGACTGTACCGGATCCCAATAGTATGCGGGTTGTTCCATCCCTGCTTTTTGAGTAATCCCATCGCCAATCGTTTTGCCGCTGTACTCAATACCGTAGGTAATAACAGGCCAGCCGTAGTTTTTCCCAGGTTGAATCAAATTAATTTCATCGCCACCACGCGGTCCCATCTCGCTCTCCCATAGTTCACCGGTTATCGAATTAAAAGCCAAGCCTTGCGGGTTTCGGTGCCCATAAGACCAAATTTCGGGCAATGCGCCGGGCGTGGTTGCAAATGGGTTGCCAGGTGCCGGGTTACCGTCTTTGGTAATACGCAGGATCTTGCCAAGGGCGGCATCCAATTGCTGCGCTTTGGGGCGGGTAGCCAGATCCGATCTTTCGCCTGAGCTCACATACAGGTAGCCGTCTTTGCCAAATGCCAGTCTGCTGCCATAATGAAGCCTGCCATTGTAAGTGGGTACGGTTCGGTAGATTACCTCTGCGTTTTCGATAGTTTTTTCATTATTCGCCAACCTTCCGCGTGCTACCGACGTATGGTTACCGCCGCTTACAGGTTCGGAAAAGGACCAGTAAATAACTCTGTTCTTCAAAAAATCGGGGTCGGGAACAACATCTAACAAGCCCCCCTGACCCGAATCATCTACTTGAGGTGCTCCTGTGATAGGTTCCGAAACCGTTCCTTCTGCGGTAGCTATTCTGAAACTGCCGCCTTTTTCGGTAATCAATAAACGACCATCGGGCAGGCTTACAACAGCCCAGGGCTTTTTAAGCTGGTCTGAAAGCACCTGCACGTTGAGTGCAGTTTGGGTTTTTATGCCAGAGACCCTTGTCTGGCCAGGGAATGCCGGTTTATACTGGGGGCTGTTTGGCGCCTGTGTTTCTACAGGAGGCAATGGTTCCACACTG
>JBDHYK010000305.1:0-3814 GCA_039811305.1 Niabella sp. | reverse complement strand
TTGATTTTTATTTAAAAAAAGGAACCCGATATCAGGAACGGGGCAATTCCACTGATTCGGTCACCGAATATATCAGAATGGCGTTTTCTGCCTATAAAAAACAATTTGATATTAGCTCCTTTAATTTTAAAGCATCGGCCGACAGCAATAATCGTGATAATGCGAGCGTGTACAGCATGCGTCAAATCAGCGTGGCTGTAGATTCTATGCAACGATTTAGTAAGGAAGAAAAAGAAAGATTTAAGAATAGTGCCTGGAACGGATTGCCCCTTTTGATGTACAAAGACAGTACCTTAAAAGAGAAATTACCCGACACCATTTTGAACATAAGAAAGAATACTGCCGAATTTTTTGGTGTGAAAAAATATGAGCGCCAAACAGCAGGCAGGGTTGCCGACAGTATTCAAAAAATATTTAAAAAAGGACTGCTGGCAAGGCAAAAAATTAAAGCAGAGAAAAAGACAGTAAAAAAAGACTCGTCGGTTCTAAAAAAGGACAGTGTGTCCCGTGCCTTAGCCAAGCAGGATACTGCCGGTAGGCACAGATCTGCATCTGATTCACAAGAGCTGGCCACGGCAAACACACAAAAAATAGACACAAGCTCCCACGATTCGGGAAAATCGAGCGCCGAAAAGTATTCCGACAGTGTGAAATACGTAAAATTATTAGCTGCAAAAGCCTATAAAAGAAATAGCCGGGTGTTCAGTGCCATTATTCCCGACAGTGCAAGGGACGCAGTAAATTATCGTGCAGAAACCGCTATCAATGCGCTGAAAGGCAGCATTGATATGTGGTCGCAGGGCATCAGGGATCGGGAGCGGGAAATAAGACGATATAATATTGAGTGGCACCGCAAAATATCATTGGCCATAGCCTGTATTGTTCTGTTCGTCATCGGAGCGCCATTAGGCTCTATCATTCGCAAAGGAGGGTTGGGGTCGCCGCTTATTTTTGCGATTATCTTTTTTATGATTTTTTACTTTGTCTCTACCCGTGGTGAAAAAATGGCTAAGGAAGACGCCATAAGCACTTTTACAGGGATGTGGCTGGCGGTTTTTGTATTACTGCCCATTGGTATTTTTCTTACCTACAAGGCAATGCACGACTCTAACCTTTTTAGTAAAGAATTTTACAGCAGGCTACGTCGGTATGTTATGGGCTGGTTTGCGAGCTTGAAAAAGAATAAGAAATAAAGAATAAAAAGAGAATAGAAAATCAACGTGTTACCATGTCGGCCTCTTCGTCTCAACAAAACCTGAATGTTCAAAAATGGGTGGCTGCGGTGTCAGTGGTGCTATTGGCAGTTAAGTTTCTTGCTTACTTCTACACAAGGTCGGTGGCTATTTTAACCGATGGTCTTGAAAGTATCGTAAATGTAGTAGCCGGATTGATTGGTTTGTATAGCCTGTACCTTGCTGCACAACCCCGTGATGCCAACCACCCCTATGGCCACGGAAAGGCAGAATTTTTATCAGCAGCCATAGAAGGTACTCTTATCGGTATTGCCGGCATTACTATCGTGTATAAAGCTGTTTTGCAACTCCTGCACCCCGAACCCTTGCAACAGATAGATATTGGTATTATTCTAATAGGCATTACTGCCGTTATCAACTACGGGTTGGGCTCTTTTTGCGTTTCGAAAGGAAGAAAAAACAACTCCATCGCCTTGCAGGCGAGCGGCAAGCATTTACAAACAGACACGTATTCAACAATAGGAGTGATTGTTGGGTTGACGCTGGTATATTTTACCCGACTCATCTGGATAGACGCCGCTGTGGCGCTGGCGCTGGCATTGTTCATTGTATATACTTCTTATAAAATTCTCAGAGAATCCATAGCAGGCATCATGGACGAGGCCGACGAAAGATTACTGAAACGAATGGTTGCTGTTTTGAATAGCCACCGTAGGGAAAATTGGGTAGATCTGCACAATCTTCGTGTCATAAAATTTGGCAGTGTGCTGCATGTAGATTGCCACCTGAGTGTACCCTGGTATTTGCAGGTATATGAAGCCCATAATGAAATAGACGCGCTGGAAAGTTTAATCAAAAAAGAATTTGGGGAATCTATTGAAGTATTTGTGCACGTAGATGGTTGCAGGGAGTATCAATGTCCTATTTGTTTCAAATCCAACTGTCCCGCACGAAAACACGATTTTGAAAAACGAATCGAATGGAATTTGGAGAACGTGATTAGTAACCAACGGCATAATACACCAAAAACTTCGAAGGAATAGTTAAATAATATCAAGGTTAATTCGGTGATTCCCCCGTAAGAATGGCGGAAAGAGCTATTTATTCAACCGGGTATTCTACAAAGTTTCTCTCCGTTTCATAAAGCCTGATTTGCAGATCAATTTCACGCTGAATATGGGGTCTTAGCAGTCTGTATATCACAATAGCTATATTTTCGGCCGTGGGATTCAGGGTTTTAAACTCTTCGGTATCTAAATTCAAATTTTTATGGTCGAAACGCTCGATTACCTTCTCTTGTATCAAGTCGCTCATTATTTTCATATCTATCACATATCCGGTAGCCTCATCTACTTCACCTGTAACCTTTACTTGTAGTTCGTAATTATGCCCGTGATAATGGGGTAGGGCACATTTCCCAAAAACATCCTGGTTGGTAGCATCATCCCACTCGGGATTGAACAGCCGATGGGCTGCGTTGAAATGCTCTTTTCTAAAAACCGATACTTTCATTTGTTCATTTTTTATTTTGTCTTTGCCTCTACGATCTCAATACGATTTCGGAATGAAGTTTTGCAAAAAAATCACATCGCTTTGAGTCTGATTTGCCCAAAACTTTCATCGAACCTTCATAACAAACAAAAATAGTCTTTTTTGAGAACCTTTGTTTGTACTGTGGACAGGCTGTAGAACCACTTTGCAGAATTGCCTGCGCAAACAGGTATTGTAACTGAGAGGAACTCCTGCAACATCAGGTTAAAATTTTAGGGGGCTTATGAAATACGGGTAGGCAATGGGTTGGGTTGCGGATTAAAAAAGCGGCTCAATAAGTTTTCGATAAATTTCTGAAGTAACCAGGTTTGGATATTCTTTGTGCGCGAACTGTTTCACCCACTGTATTCCTCGTAAAGCATTGGTAATAAACACTTCGTCGGCAAGCAGCAACGCTTCGGGGCTACATTCTTTTTCAACAATTTGCAATGCTGCGCTGGGAGCATTCGATAAAACAGATGCCCGCATTACACCGCTGACACAGCCGCTTGCAAGTGGTGGCGTGAACAGGGTACCTTCCCGAATCCAAAAAATATTGGCAATTGTTGTTTCAATAATATGGTCTTGCTGGTTAAGAACTAAGGCATCGTCCCACAGGTTTCTTATCGCAAAATCTGCTGCAACCCTGTATATCAGGCAGTTGGCCGACTTTAGGTTGGAGTAGGCATCGGCAGTTTTTTTTGCAACCGGGCAGATGCCAATGTGGAGACCTTTGGTATTCAAACCGGTATGTGGGCTTTGAAAGGGAGTCGCTTCAATCAGGTACTCCATTGGGGTATTAGGCTGAAAAATGCCACCTGTACCGTTAGCAAAGGAGAGCCGAACTCTTGCATCTGTTTCGCAATGGTTGATTCGACAGAGCTGCAAAATATGGTCAAAAATTGCATGAATTGGCTCGGTGGGGGCTTCATATTGAAGTAATTGCAGGCTCTGTTCAATTCGGGCACGATGAAACTGTTGTAAGGGGATTCTACCCAGATGTACTCTTATAGTTTCAAAAAAGCCATCGCCGTAGCGGTACCCTCTGTTGTCGGCAGTGAACACCGGTTGGGCGGCTTTCTGTATGATCC
>JBDHYK010000304.1:0-3837 GCA_039811305.1 Niabella sp. | reverse complement strand
TCCAATTGTTCGCGTAAAACCTGGTGCTGCTGTTTAAAATATTTCGATACGGATTTTGTGCGCTCTTTATAGTTTGATCCCCAATTGCTGTCATCTGCCAGAATGCGGGGTAAATACTTTGCTGTAACATCGCGATTTTTTAAAAGGAAATCGCCTTTGCTCATCGTATAACCTAAGCCATGCAACACTACCGGCACAATATCAAGCTGCAATTTCTCTGACAAATAAAAGGCTCCCTTATGAAAACGTTTCATGGGAGGCTGGGAAGAGCGCGTTCCCTCGGGAAAAACCACAATGGAGTAGCCCTTATCTACCTGTGTTTTTAGTAAATGAGTGGCTTCTTCAATTCCGTTTGCTACCGGATAAAAATCTGCCATTTTTATTGCCCAGCCAAACACCGGAGAGTTCCAAACCCATTTATTGGTAAGTAAAATAAGCTTAGGGCTGAGCATGGCCATAACCAGGATATCAAGAAAGGACTGGTGATTGGCAATGACTACCGCCGGTTTGTCAAAGCGTTCTTTTGGGTCGTTCCAGATGTTCTTTTTAAATGGCCCCATAAAATACATAACCGATGCGCACAGTTTTGAGAGAATGGTATGGTAAATGATCTTACTTCTTTTTCTGCCAAAAAGCTGAAGCTTTATTACAAAGAAGCCAATAACTGTGAGTAATACGCTCACAAAACCAAAATAAAAAAATGAAAAAACAGAATGCGCCCATGTCCAAAGGGTCCAGGGATGAAATTTGTTTCGCACCCGGTTTTTAATGGTCAACGAAAAGAAAAAAGGAATCAGCACCTGAGCCATCAGCACCACGCAAAGAATACCCGTAACTGAAATAAACGCTATAGACCTGAGTGCAGGATGTTTGGCCAGAACCATCACCCCCAACCCCACTATAGTTGTAATTGCAGAAATAAGTATTGACGATTTGTAAGACGCCAGGTTTTTCTTACCCGTGGCATATTCATTACGCAACCCGTCTATTACAAACAAACTGTAGTCGTCGCCCAGGCCAAATATTAGCGTGGAAACAATTATGTTTACAATGTTGAACTTTATACCCACAATGGCCATAATTCCCAAAATCCATAACCAGCTTAAAAACATGGGCACAAAAGCCATGAGCATCAGTTCAAGCCTTCCGAAAGACAGAAATAACACAACTGCCACCAACAATGAAACCATCCAGGCTATTTGGCTAAAATCATGATTCACCATTTGAGTTAGACGCTGTGTAATAAATTGCCGATCCAGCACCAGCGCATTCTTGTTTTTCTCTAACAGTTGAATTACCGTTTGCTTATTTTGTTCCGGCACCTTTAGTAAGGTAACCACTGAGGCCTGTCCGTTTTTTTCTGTTATAAAATCGTTTAAATAATTTTTTCGTAAATCGGCAAGATCTCGTTTGCTGATCGGGCTAAACTCCTTGTGAATCAACCGGGAAAAGTTATCAACCGCTTTTTCGCTATAACCGAATTCCCGACCTTTTTTGGCGACCTCAGAAACCAGCCGGAACTTTTTTTGCTCGCTCCAATACCCATTCCAGTGCGCAATCCTTTCTTTCTGCAAAGAATCTGAAATAAACAAAGCAGTAACGCCATTAGAACTTGTAATCAAACGGGTGGCCTCCAAACTGTCAATGGCGTGTTGCAGTGTTTCTCCTTTTTTCAGAGCGCCATCCAATGTACTGTCTTTGCTCACCAGGTACAGAGAACGTAAAGCGGCGCCGCTCACAGCATTCATCTTTGTTTCTGCGCGTTTTGTTTCCGCCGACATGTAGTTCAATTGCATCATATCGGGCTCAAACTGTACTTTTTGTGCGTAAAAAACCATCACAACCGATCCCACCAAAATAAACAACACTGCCCATTTATTGGTTTCAAACCGCATGGATGCTATTTTATCAATCCAAGAGCTGCTGTGGTTGCTTTGGGGCTGAATTTTTCCTATAAAATGGGGTAAAAAAATCAAAGAGCAGATTGCTGCGCCAACCAGACTGAAGCCTGCAAATAATCCCAAATCTTTCAGCATATCGGATGCGGCAAATTGCAAAATAAAAAAACCTGCGATGGTTGTAAAACTACCGATGGTTAAAGGGAAAGAAAGATCTCTAATCGTTTGAGCCACGTTTCCTGTGTGCCGGGTATGGTTGAAGACGTGTAATGAGTAGTTGACAGCAATACCCAAAACAATAGAACCCGTTCCAAGCGCGATGATAGAAATACTTCCTTTAACAAAATAGATACATGCCAGGGCAAATGCCACTCCATAAACTACAGGAACCAGGATTAAAAACGGGGCGCGTTTTTTTCTAAAGTAAATGGCTATAAAAAGCACCAGAAACACGATCGTGATTGTCAATGTAAGCAGGGTGTCTTTTCTCAATTGTGCTGCATTCCCTTCAGATACTAAGGCACCACCAAAATAAGAACCTTCTATTTGCGGAAAAGCTGCGTGTAAGGAGGTCAGAGCCTCATCTATTTTTTCAAACAACAATTTATTTTGTCCGGTGTTTCCTGCTGTGTTGGCTGGGGTGATAAACAGCAATAGTGCTTTACCATCTTTTGTAATTATGTGATTGTCGTAGAGCTCAAAATTATCGTCTACCTGCAACTGTTGCAATTTTTTGAGTGCCAGAAAAGTTATGCCGCTTGGATCATTGGCAATAATACTTTTTACCGCAAAACCAGCGGGAGATTGCAGAAGTTTTATATTGTTCTTTAGTGTTTCACTTAGCTTTTCGGGCTGAATGAGCGTGTCTATTTTTTTGTAGTCTTCCGCCGTTAAAAAAACTGGAAGGTGCTGCTGCATGGTTTCAAAAAGTTGCAGGGCAAAGTCGTCCTCTACGCGGCTACGAAGGGTTTTAATAAAGGGCATTGCAGATTGCTCCAGTTTCTGCGTTAGCGCATCTGCAAAGAGCACCAAACTGTCTGGGTTGGTTTTGCCGGTATCTTTTAAGGAGACTATTAGAGTCAATTGGTCGGCAAATTTTGAGTTTTGAAAGACCTGAGCAAACTGATCAGTTTTTTCATCCCGGGGAATGATGGCATACACATCTTCAACAAACTTTACCCTTGCCGCAAAAAAACTAAAAACCGCCAGCGACGCAAAAAAGAGGATATACAGCGATCTCTTATTTTTTGAAAAATATTGATATAATGATGTGAAAAAACGCTCCATGTTCGCCCTACTGATTGTATTTATCAATTATTGTTCTTGTTTTTCGATAAACCTTTAAAAACAAATAGGTAGCTGCCCAAAACAGCACTGCCGTTACTACCGCCAAAAGCAAGGCTCCATAGATATATTGTTCTATATGCAGCCAAATCGTTTTTAGGTTAAGATCTCTGCTGAAGCTAATGATCAACCCCCGGCTGCCCATAAAAGGTTTTCCTAAAACAAAGCTTAAAAACACAATAAACGGAATAAGGGGAGGAATACTGATATGGGCGGCTATGAGAAAAAGTGGTTTATTGAGTCTTAAAAAATGGGCTGCCGGCAGGCCAATTAATAACTGAAATCCCCAAACAGGCAAAATACCCATAAAACCGCCAAAAGCAACCGAATTTGCTTTAGTAAGATCCGATTCTCCCGGTCGTAGCAAAATTTGTTTCAGTTGTTGTTTCCAATTCTTGTTCCTGAAAAAAAATCTGAAAAAATTCCGGGGCCATATATATAGAAACGCTATTGTTACCAAAACCGTGTTCAGCCCACTGATGCGTGTAAAATCTTTAAACGGTCTGAAATGCGAAACCCGTTCCCCCGGTGGCGGGTAATATACACTGATGGGCGCGGCTACCACTTTTACACCTGACCAGGCCAGGCGTACAAT
>JBDHYK010000303.1:0-3852 GCA_039811305.1 Niabella sp. | reverse complement strand
AGGAAAAAACCATTGCTACCCTAGAGAAGGAAATTGAGGATATGCAACAGGCATTGAAAGACATAAAACCGCTTTTGAAAAAGGATGAAAAGCCCTGGTTTATGTGGCATTTGTATTTTAAAGATGTGTTTGACAAAGGCGGTTTTGATATTGTGATTGGTAACCCGCCCTATATAAGACAAGAGAGCATTACCGACATTAAGCCCTATTTGGAAAAGATAGACGGCAAGCCCAATTATGAAGTGTATAACAGCACCAGCGATATTTATACCTACTTCTTTGAATTGGGGCATAAAATCCTAAAGCAGGACAAAGGTGTTTTCTCATATATCTGCTCTAAGAAATACACCAGAGCAAAGTATGGGCAGAACTTGCGTAAATACCTTTTAGCTAAAACCCAATTGAGCGGATATGTTGATTTTAATGAAGTGCAGGTTTTTGGAGCAACAGTTGATACATCAATAATTTTCTTCCAGAAATCATCAAAGCCATTGGATAACTATTCATTTACATTCTGTCTTGTTGGGAATGATTTGCAAAGGAACGAGCCTCTTATTGATTACATAAACAAAAATGGAAATCTATACCAACGGAAATACTTGAATGACGATAGTTGGTCGTTTGCGGATTTAAAATCTGAAAGTGTAAAAACGCTAATAGAAAAATCAGGAAAAAAGATTAAAGAATGGGGAATAGAATTCAATAGAGGAATTACGTCAGGTTTCAATAACGCCTACTATATTGATGAAGATACAAAGAATGAACTCATTGCTGCTGACCCCAAAAACTCAGAAATAATCAAACCGATTTTAAGAGGGAGAGATGTTTCGAGATACTCCTATGAATTTAAAAACAATTGGGTGCTTTACATTCCGTGGCATTTCCCACTGCACAAGGACGAAACAATATCCGGAGCATCAGAAATTGCTGAAAAAGCATTTAAAAAAGAATTTCCTTCATTATACAAGCATCTTTCTCATTTTAAGGAAAAACTATCAAATCGAAATAAGGCAGAAACTGGCGTTAGGTATGAATGGTATGCCTTACAGAGATTCGCAAACACTTTTTTTGACAATTTCAGTAAAGATAAGGTCATTTGGCTTGTATTAACCGACAAAGCAAGTTTTGCATATGAAAAGGAAGGCTTATTGGTTAATGATAGTGTTTTTCTCATGATTGGTGAAAATCTGAAGTACTTATGTGCTGTATTAAATTCAAAACTTTCTGAATGGTATTTTGATAAAATAACAACTAGCTCGGGTGTTGGTACAAATATGTGGAAGAAGACATATGTTGAACAAATCCCAATTCCTGAAATCCCCAAATCGGAAATGAAGCCATTTGAGATTTTGGTGGATTACATCACCTTCATCAAAAAATATGCTGAACGCATCAGTCCATACACCCCCAACGAGCACATGGCTGCCAACTTTGAAGAATTGGTAGATGCCTGTGTGTATGAGTTATACTTCAAAGAACACATGGAGGAAAAAGGGCTTACTGTTTTAAAAGAAGTAAACCAACTATTGAAGCCCATAGACCACCTGGATGAAAAAACACAAGCAGACAAGATTGTCAAAACCATCAATGCCGTGTATGACGAATACAAAAGCACCGACAACATCATCCGTAGAAGAATTTTAGATTTTCCTGTGAAAAGTCCAGACATCATCAATGTAATACAGAATGGGTAAGCTTATTGAAATACAAGCACATATACTTTATTTTGAATACTTTTCTTTGAAAACGTTTACAGCATTCAAAAATTTGTTTTACTTTTGCATCAACATGTCCACCCCCCTTCCCGTTAGATCAGGGCGCTCAGGGTGGACTTTCTATTTTTATACCTATGCCTAGAGTGCCCTATACCAAACCGGCACTCAGCTATGCCGACCAGCTTCAACAATTAAAAGACAGAGGCTTAATCGTAGAGAGCGATACAAAAGCCTTGCACCTTCTTGAAAATATTAGCTACTATCGCTTAAGTGGTTATTGGTATCCCATGCTGGCTACTCCAAAAACAGCCCACATCTTTAAGCCAGGTTCAACTTTCAACAATGCTTTTAAGCTCTATTGTTTTGACCGCGAGTTAAGGAAACTCATTTTAGGTGAATTAGAGAAAATAGAGGTAGCCATTCGTGCAAAAATGATTTATGAATTATCGCACAGGCATGGCTCATTTTGGTACACCAACTCTGCTCATTTCCAAAATCCTACCAATCATGGAACAACACTTTCCAAAATTGGTGTAGAGTATAACCGTAGTGATGAAAAATTCATTGTTGACTTCAAAAGAAAGTACTGCGACCCAATGCCACCAAGCTGGATGATGCTAGAACTGACATCGTTTGGAAGTTTATCCATGTTGTATAAAAATCTATCAGGCACGCATGACCGCAGAGATATTGCTCACTACTTTGGACTTGACGATACAACGTTTGAGTCGTGGATGCACAGTATTGTTTATGTGCGAAATGTTTGTGCCCATCATTCCAGACTGTGGAGCAGGGTGATGCGAATTACGCCTGCAATACCTGCAAGCCCAAGGTATTCATTTCTGAATTACACAATCATCTACGACCCAACTACGGGAAGACCTACGAATAACAACAGAACTTATTTCTTGCTGAGCATGCTTATTTATTTGCTCAACATAATCAACCCTAAGCATACTTTTAAAAACAAACTTTTTCGATTGCTAAAATCCTACCCGATGATAGATGTCAGGGCTATGGGTTTTCCGGCAAATTGGGAAACAGAACCTATTTGGAATTGGCAAAAGGTAATTGATGATGAAAAATGGGTTAATCGCATTTTGAAAACATTTGGAATAAGAAAATAAATGGCTAAAAAATATTTACATAGCATTGAGTTGCAAAACTTCAAGGCCTTTCCTGAATATGAAAACCTTGTTTTTGAAGGCAAAAACGCTATTGTTTGGGGCGTAAACGGCAGCGGGAAATCAAGCATCTTTTGGAGCTTGTACACTTTTCTACAATGTGCAGGTAAACCTGAAAACGATTACAAAAAATATTTCAACGGTGGCGACCAGGACTTAAAGAACATTTATGGTGGTGCAACACCTTCTTTCGTAAAGTTGAGTTTTGCAGAGAAAAACGAAAAAGGAGAAATTCAACCTGCAACAAAAGAAACGTTTGTACTTGACCCTGCCACGGATGCCGATACAAGAAAAGAATTAATCCGTTCGTACTATCAAAGCAGCGAGTTTATTTCACATCGCTTACTTCTCAACTTTTCCAATTTCAGGAATAGCCAACAACTGAACCTATGGCCATACTTTGAAAGAGACATTTTACCCTATTTCACCCACAAAGGCAGAACACTTCACGATATTCTGAAAGAGTTCAGGGAAAAGGTAAACATTGAAACATCTAAGAAATTAGAGGCAATAAGGGATGATTTTAATAATGGATTGGAGAATCAAATCATTGCCCTGAAAAAGAAGGATGCGGGTAAAGAGTTCAATGTTCTGACGGAATTCTACAAGGACAACCTAGCGGAAAAGAATGAATTTTCAGAATTGGAATTATTCAATCCAACATTCCTGAGTTTTGATGGCACAAAAGGCAAGCGAACTATTACCTATCCAGAAATATTTCTAAAAGCAAAGTTTGGAAAATCAAAAGATGAACTGATTGATATAAACAAACCACATATCTTTTTCAATGAGGCCCGAATAAACGGCATTGCCTTAGCCATCCGATTTGTTCTGATGGAAAACAGAACCAATAAGGAACAGAATAATTTACTTTGCTTAGATGACTTACTTATAAGCCTTGACATGCACAACAGGAGAAAGGTAATTGACTTGCTTCTGAACAAATACACAGA
>JBDHYK010000302.1:0-3853 GCA_039811305.1 Niabella sp. | reverse complement strand
TTTTGGTGAAGATAATTTTAATTTCTAAGAAACCCGGTTCCTTTTTTGTTTTAAACCCACAAAAATAACCTCAAAAAATAGTAATAACTTAACTGATTGATGCTCATTGAATTATTTACTGCATTTTCACCCATCACCCATCACTTATCACTTATCACTCATCACTTATCACTCATAACTCATCACTCCTCACTCCTCACTCATAATTTATTGTTTGTTCTTCGTTTTTTGTTCTAGCATTTTTAGGCTTTCCAAATAATTTTTCTCTGCTTCGCTCAAGGTTTTTGCCTGATACTTTTTGTATTCATCAGTAGCTTTTTCTATGGCTTTGTCGTGGCTTACTGTACCTGCTCCTTGCAATAGTTTTTCACCGCTCATTGTCAAAATACGGTCCAGATGCGAAGCCCAATCTTTCATTGTCATAGCTTGTTCACGTTCTGCTTGTCTTTCGGCAAAATCTAAGTAACCTGAAACAATTTGTCCCAAAGCCCGCAATTCTTTTTCGTTCAGGTAATTCTTTGCAATCACTGCATCTTTCAAGTGTGGACGATTGCCGGAAAATGTCATCAAACCCATAAATTCCTTTTCCGCATCTGCACGGTCGAAAATTACTTCGGCTGCGGTTTGTCCGTGTACGGCATAATGAATCTTGTTTTGCACTTTCTTGTAAAACGCTATGGAAACATCATTATTTGGGTCATAATCAATGCTGGTTGCGTATATGTCCAGCACTTGCCGATAGAATACTTTTTCCGAT
This sequence comes from Niabella sp., assembly GCA_039811305.1. Lineage (GTDB taxonomy): Bacteria > Bacteroidota > Bacteroidia > Chitinophagales > Chitinophagaceae > Niabella. The sequence goes on along the minus strand of JBDHYK010000302.1, from coordinate 3,096 downwards.
GCACGAATGTCCCTGATGCGTTGCAGCAGTTCTTTCCAATAGCCGCCACCGCCCAAATTTTTCAGGCGTTCGTCATCCATTGCAAATCCTTTGCGGATGTATTCGTTCAGGCGTTTGGTTGCCCACTGCCTAAACTGCGTGCCACGTAGCGATTTTACTCGGTAGCCAACCGAAATAATTACATCAAGATTATATAGCTTGATGGCGCTTTGCTGGGTTTTGCCTTGCATAGCCCCGTGTTGAGTGGTAATTCGGAAATTCCGAACAACCACTTTTTCGTTTAATTCACCTTCCTCAAAAATGTGCTTGATGTGTTCGCTGATAGTTGATTTGGCTTTATCAAAAAGCATTGCCATTTGATCTTGTGTAAGCCAAACTGTTTCATCTTCAAAACGAACATCCACCGAAACCTGTTCATCTTCAGTTTTGAAGATAATAAACTCCGAATTTATATTTTCTTCTTTCTTCTTTGTCATTTCTTTTAGTGAAAAATGAATAGTGAATAGTTAAAAATTATTGTTTTGCTGTTTTTATAGATGCAACCAACATTGCTATAAGCTCATTACAATCTGATAGCAAACTTTCAAATAATTTTTGTTCTATGTAATCGGTGTCTTTCAAAATAGAAATCCAATATTCGGTTTCGTTTGCTTCTTTTAATGAAATACTCATTTTATTGATGAAATCCGCTTTGCTTTGTCCAAATTCTGCTTCACGAATTAAAGCACCAACGGCAGTTCCACTTCGCAGCACCTGTTTGCTCAACACAAATTCCCTTTTCTCATATTGCAGAAACTGCGACAACCGCACAATCCGAATAGCAAACGCATAACTTTTATCTCGTAAAATAGACTTTCCCATAGTTTTTCACTTTTCGTTTTTCGTTTTTCGTTTTTCATTTTTCCCTTTTCACTTAAGCGCTTCTTTAATTATCCGCACTTCTTCCACACTATCCAGCGTTTCTATGGCAATGCGAACCGGATGGCTAGGGTCAAACAAACGCTCAAACTCGCTTTGAATAATCGCCAGCTTCTCTTCTTCACTCATTTGCTCCTCTCCTTGGGGAGAGCTGCCCGAAGGGCGGAGAGGTGTTATAGGTTTTAAATCTCCTAAATGCTTTAGGATTTCTTTGCCTGCGGCTTTGATTTCTTCGGGGAAGTAGAGTTCAAAGACAAGTGCATCAAGCAAGGATTCAAAAAAAGAAAGGCTTATTGAATTTGATTCTGAATTTTTGAGTTCCAAAATGTAATCAACAAGTTCAATTACTACTTTTTTATTTTCTGAAAGCACCACTGGCAATTGCTGTATTGTGGCGTGTTTCAAAGTGTATGCACCACCAGCAGTCATTACTCCAATAAAGCCAAAATAGTAATTTAAAACACTACTGTTTAAAATACCCAAAATGTACTTTATGGGTGTTTTTTCAGAAGTTAAAATGTATCCGTTGCTCGGTAAAAAATGTTGTTTGTCATCATAAGCAAATGCCCATTTGTCAGCTGTTAATCCCCAAATAATTTTTTCATGTTTCTCAAATTCAGGGTAATAGGAAGCTGCACACCTTTGTAATGCATACCATTCATAACGAATTCCTGTTTCTTCTTTGTTTCTTTCTGATAATTCAGTTTTGTGCTTTAATAAATGATGATAAATTACTAAGTATTCTTCTTGCAATTTTTTTTCTGCTAATTCAGAAGAACCTGAAATTGAATTATCCGAGTGAAACGGAAAGTGCCAAGGAATAAATATGAGATTTTCATTATTGTAATTGTATTTCCATCTTCTAATATTTCTGCCTTGCAAAAGCGGTTTTATGATTTCTGAATTCTTTTTATCTGCTTCAATTAGCTCTTTCTTTTTTTCAACATCAATAATAAATGCAGGATTATAACCAGTAGTAACTCCACGAAAAACTTGAACTTCTTCTAATTCAGAAATTTTTTTTCCTCTATTTTCAATTTTATTTTTAAGTAATAGTTCTTTAGGATCTGAAAATGTCCATTCTGCACCGCCAAGTAATTTTTGAGAGTATTGAGAAAATGATTTCTTTTTGTTTTCGAACTCTCTTCTAAATTCTAAATATTTCAATCCTTTAAATTCATCAAAGGTAAATTTGTCCAATCTCGGTTTATCATTTTCCAAACCAAGAATTACGCTTGAAACAAGAACTTTTTCAAAAACTTCTACCTGTTCAAAATTTATAAGATGGGTAATATTTTTCTTTTGAATAAAACTCCTAACAAGTTTACCATAGCCGGTATTAAAAAATTTGTTTGTAGTAATCAGAGCTAATAAGCCATTTTGCTTTGAAAGCCGAATTCCTTTTTCAATAAAATACACACTTAAATCGGCTGTTCCTGAATAAACTTCGTAGCTTTTAAGTAATGACGAAATATGCTTTAACTTTTTAGCTTCAACATAAGGCGGATTCCCAATCACCACATCAAAGCCACCACTTCGGCTACGCTCAGTGCCAGCCTTCTCCCGCCATACTTCCGAGAAAAAGAGTTTAAAATCAAAGTCTATTTTGTAGCCCGCAAACTGCTCGGCAGAGTCTAAGAGTTCGCGTATTTTGGTATTTATCTGTTGGCGTAGGGCCTTCTTTTCTTTTTCGTCTGTAAGGTTGTAAAACTGCTCTTTCAGTTTTTCTAATTCGGCTTCTACCAGCAAACTGCGCATAGCACCATCGGGCAAACCAATCAAAGAGTTACCACATACAATTTTATAATCCAAATTAGGCAGGGTTTCTATGGGGTCAAGGTCGTCTTCGTCCACCACCAAAGAAAGCCACAAACGCAAACGGGCAATGTCAATGGCAGAGCTGTCTATATCCACTCCGTAAATGCTTTCTTGTATGATGTGGCGTTTCAGACGATAGATGTAGCGGCTCACTTCGACTCCGCTCAGTGTGCCAGTCGCAGTATTGTCCAAAGCCATACCTTTTAATTTTTCGCCTAAGTAATGTTCACTCAAATGGGGTTTCAGCACCAACATAGCGTTTACCAATTCGTGTAATAAGCCCACAGGAAAAGCACCCGAACCTATGGCAGGGTCACAAATTTTAATGTCGCTTAGTTTTTGGTCTATCAGGTCGGCATT
>JBDHYK010000301.1:0-3859 GCA_039811305.1 Niabella sp. | reverse complement strand
GCGGCGGGATAAACTACCATGGAGGTTCCTACTACCACAAAAATATCTGCTTCGGCGCTTATTTGAGCAGCTTTTTCAATCATGGGTACAGCCTCTCCAAACCATACAATGTCAGGGCGAAGTTGTCCGCCGTCTGGTGCCCTATCTCCTAATTGAATATCCTCTTGTATATCGTAAGAAGGGCTTAATGATTTTTCGCTACGCATTTTAAAAATTTCCCCATGCAAATGGATTACGCGGGTTGAACCGGCTCGTTCGTGTAGATTATCAATATTTTGAGTAATAATGGTAACATCAAAGTCTTTCTCTAACGCTGCTAAACCAAAATGTGCAGCATTGGGGTTTACCTCTTTTACGTTTTTTCGGCGTTCGTTATAAAAGTTCAGTACCAGGGCGGGGTTTTTTCTCCACCCTTCTGGCGAAGCTACTTCGGTAACGTCGTATCCTTCCCACAAACCATCACTATCTCTAAAGGTTTTAATTCCACTTTCTGCACTTACACCTGCTCCGGTGAGTACCACTAATCGCTTTTTTACCATTATTTGAATTTATGCGAAGCTATCCATTCTTTTTAAATTGTTTTGCCTTGCGGCGTTTTCTTATAAAAATACCAATAAGAATTGCCAAAATTAAAAACGGCCATAAGGTTACTATACCTAAAAATAGATTTGCAAGCCAGCTTCCCCCTCTTATTATAGATTGAATGATGCGGCTTCCATAAGATGCTTTATGATTGTAGTAGTACCCGCTTTTAGGCTCAAAAAAACTTAGGTGAATGGTGCTGTACCCTGTTGCTGCTCTCAAATAGGCCAACCTGCCCTCGGTGGACTCAATATCTTCCTGAATCCTGTTAATGGCTTCCTGAACTTTTAATACTTCTTCTACATTTTTTGCCTGTTTCAGAAAATCAAGATATTTGTCCCGGGTAGCTTTTTTGGTGGCTAACCTGGCCTGGATGTCTATCATTTGGTCGGTTACATCTTCTGCCGAAATATTTCGTTCCAATTGTTTGCCATTGTCATCTGGAAGCTCGTTTACCAATTGATCGAAGAAGCGAGCAGGCACTTTTATTTCAATCGTTGACTCCAACTTTTCATCCGTATTATTTTGATCTTCCCTGGCAATATACCCTTCAAATTTTTTCACAAGTCCTCTTACCTTTTGTGAGTAGGCGGCGTGGTTTTTAACTTCCACGAGCAAGTTTGCGGTTTTAATGATCTTTTTATCCCAGTCGTTTGTCGCTGTTGGAGAATTGAGGGCATGATTTTGTTGGGTGCTGAGATCTTCTTTCGATTCAGAGGGCTGAATGCCGGCTTCGTTGTTATCTACGGGAACCGAGTGCCGAGCATCTAATCCCATACCTTCAGCCGACGCGCCTGCTTCTCTCTGCATCATGAGCTTGTCGGACGCTGTACTATTCTGTGAGCGATTGCACGCGATCGCAAAAAAGAGTGGAAGAAAAAGAATAAAAAGGCTTCGTTTCATTGTGTTCCGTTTTTAGGTGTACTAATTTTGTTAAACGATGGCATCTGTTTTTACATTCTTTACAAAACAATTGGTGGCTGGCGGCTATCCAATTTTCTAACCATCCAATACGTATCAGATGCATATTGATACAAATTACACATCAAACGTAACCTGATTTTAATGCGTTTGAATATTTTTTAACATAACAAGCTGTGTGTGGATCTAACAGCGCCGCCCTGATTGGCAGATTGCGACTTTTATTTCAAACCAAAGGCTTTCTGAATCCTTAAAAATGGTATAAAACCATTTTTTCCAAAGGATGCTACTTCTCTCCTGCCAGTTTAAGGATGCGATTCCATTCGCCGGGTGTAACGGTTTGCACGGACAGGCGACCCAAACGTACCAGATCCATATTTTGCAGCAGGGGTTCTGCTTTTATTTTTGAGAGGGGAACTGCGGTTGGTAGCTTTTTTAAAGGAGCTACATCCACCGCTACCCAGCGCTCGTCATCGGAAGTGGGATCGGGATAGGCTTCCTTAACAATGGTAACGATGCCAACTATTTCTAAGCCTTCATTGCTGTGATAAAAGAAGGCAAGATCCCCTTTTTTCATGGCGTTCAGGTTGTTGCGTGCCGCATAGTTCCGAACTCCATCCCAAAACGTTTTTTTATCTTTCACCAACTGATCCCAACTATATTTAAAAGGTTCTGATTTTATCAACCAATACGCCATGACGAAATTTTAAGTAACTATAAGTAATTTCGGTAAATTTATGCAAATAATCTGCATTAAATGCCATGACGCAACAAATCAGTATTTGGGAAGAAGAAAGTTTTTACGCTAAGCAGGATTTTATTATTGTGGGCGCCGGGTTTACAGGCCTGTGGACTGCACTGCACTTAAAAAAACGTTTCCCGAATAAAAAGATAACGATACTCGAAAAAGGAAACATTCCAACAGGAGCTTCCTTGCGAAACGCGGGGTTTGCCTGTTTTGGTAGCCTTACCGAGATATTGTCGGATTTAAAAGCCATGGGAGCTGAAAAAACCCTTCAATTAGTGAACTGGCGTTACCTGGGATTGAAAATGATTCGCGAGTATTTTCCCTTCTCTCTAATTGATTACTCGAATTGTGGTGGTTATGAACTAATTGAACAAGGCGACTTAGAGAACGAAATGGATCGTGTGAACAGATTATTACACGCAATTACCGGCGATAGCAAAACCTTTGCATTTGAGAACGAGCTCATTGAAACTTTCGGATTTAACCAGGTAGGTCAGCTCATAAAAAATAAATTCGAAGGAGCACTCCATTCGGGTAAATTGTTACAAAACCTCACGGCCCATGTATGTGCATCAGGGGTGCAGATTTTGTATGCTACCGAACTGAAACAAACAGAAGAACTCAAGGAGGGTGTACAAATATTCACAGATAAGGATTTGAAACTGAGTACAGAGTTTTTGATTCTATGTACCAATGCGTATATTAAAAATTTCCTGCCAGAAATAGACCTTCTCCCTGCAAGAGGGCAGGTTTTGCTAACGGAACCCATACACAACCTAAAAATTAACGGAGTTTTTCACTTCAATGAAGGGTTCTATTATTTTAGAAACCTTGATAACAGAATTCTGCTGGGTGGTGCCAGAAATACTTCATTTAAAACAGAATTTACTTTTGACAATTTCACCACCTGGCCTATACAGCAGGCGTTGGAGCAATTTTTAACAACAGTAATTTTACCCGGTCAAAAACCAGAGATTACCCACCGCTGGGCTGGAATAATGGGTATGGGAACTGATAAATACCCGATTGTAGAAAGACTGACAAAACGGATGGCCTGTGCAGTACGTTTGAGTGGTATGGGCGTGGCTTTAGCGCCGATAATTAGCCAAAAATTAGTGGAGTTATTTGAAGAATAAGTACCTGCACCTTGGGTGTACGAAGCAAAAATGAAGCATAAAATTTTACAAAAACCCAGGTTTGGATTCAAAAACCGCACAGAACCCAGGTTTGAACTCACAAAACGAACGATTTAAAACGCCAAACTCAGCAATTCGGGTAGGATTGATTTACCATCCACTGGCTAAAACATCGGCAATATGCAAGGTTTTAATATTGTATCCTTTGCCATCAATATAGCCCTGTTGGTGCATTAAGCAAGACAAATCGGTGCTTACAATGTATTCGGCACCTGTGGCAATGGCATTTTCAACCTTCTGTTCGCCCATGCCCACCGATATTCCATTGTATTTAACGGCGAAAGTTCCTCCAAACCCACAACAGGTTTCGGTATCGGCCATTTCCCTTAAGGTCAATCCTTTTACGTTCTCCAACAAAATCCGGGGGCCTTGTTTTATTTGCAGCTCTCTTAAGTCGACACAACTATCGTGA
>JBDHYK010000300.1:0-3868 GCA_039811305.1 Niabella sp. | reverse complement strand
GGTTTACCTGTATGGTTTGATCCTGCTGCGCAAAAACACGTCCTTCCTGGTATTTTGATACATTCCGATTGACCATGTCCACAATTTCCTGTTGCGATCGGGTTCGTTGATCGTGATCGGTGAGTACCACCCGAATCCAGCCGTTGTTGGATCCCGATCCTCCAAAGCTTCCGGTATTGGAAAGAACCACCGAGCGCTCGGGCACCGAATCCAAAATAAAATTGGTAACTTTTACAACAAAGGAATCCATAGCATCAAACGAAGTGCCTTCCGGCGCAGACAAACTAAGCCGGAACCCGCTTTTATCCTCCATGGGTGCCAACTCCGATTGAATATTGGTCCCAATCAGATAAATGATCAACCCGCAAATGGCCACAATAACCCAGGCCATCCACCGAACTTTCATAAACAGGGCTAAGGACCTGCCGTAAAACGACTCGAGACCCGTAAAAAAGGGTTCGGTAAACCTATAAAACCTCGAATGTTTGTTAGGATCTTTTTTTGATAGTTTTACCGTAAGCACCGGTGTAAGTGTTAGCGATACAAACGCAGAAATTAATACGGCCGATGCTACTACAATGCCAAACTCCCGAAAGAGGCTTCCTACAAAACCCTGTAAAAAAAGGATGGGTAAAAAAACTACAGCCAAGGTGATGGATGTAGCAATAACTGCAAAAAATATTTCTTTGGCGCCCAAAAGAGCTGCATTATATTTTCCAAGCCCTTTTTCAATTTTTTTGTATATATTTTCAGCTACTACAATGCCATCGTCCACCACTAATCCCGTACAAAGCACAATTCCTAAAAGAGTGAGCACATTTACGGTGTACCCCATCAGGTAAATAACAAAGAACGCCCCAATCAGCGAAACCGGAATATCCACCAGGGGTCGAACGGCCATCCAGGTATCGCGAAAAAATAAGTAGATAATAATGATTACCAATGTAATCGCTATCATCAGGGTTTCTTCTACTTCTAAAATAGAGCGTTTGATAAAGCGGGTTTGATCCATCGCAATATTGAGTTGAATATCTGAAGGAACCTCTTTTTTAATGTTTTCTAATCGCTTGTAAAATTCGTCTGCAATGGATACATAATTTGCGCCCGGCAGCGGGATTACGGCCATCGCAATCATGGGCACGTTGCTTTCTCTTAAAACCCGTTCATCAAAATCGGGGCCCAGTAGCACATCTGCCACATCTCTTAGTCGGATGCTGGTGCCGTTTACGTTTTTTATAATAAGGTTTCGAAACTCTTCTTCTGTGTTCATCTGGCCGAAGGTGCGCAGAGTGAGCTCGGTTTTATCGCCACTAATTTTCCCGGAGGGAAGTTCTACGTTTTCGCGCCGCAGTGCTGCCTGAACGTCTGAAGGTGTAACCCGGTAAGCAGACAGGCGGTTGGGATCTAACCAAACTCTCATGGCAAAAGCCCTTTCGCCCCAAATAGAAATACTGCTGACCCCGGGTATGGTTTGAAGCCGTTCTACCAAATTATTATTGGCATACTCCGAAAGTTCCATGGGGTTGCGTGTATCGCTTTGCACGGTCATGGAAAGAATCGGGTCGGCACTGGCATCAGCTTTGGCAACCACGGGCGGCGATTCCAAATCGGGTGGGAGCGAGCGCTGGGCTGCTGACACTTTGTCCCGTACATCATTGGCTGCGGCTTCCAGGTCGGAACCTAATTCAAATTCCACATTAATAAAACTACTGCCACTGCTGCTGCTGGAAGTGATGTTTTTTACACCGGCAATACCGTTTATGGCCTTTTCAAGGGGTTCTGTAATCTGAGTTTCAATAATATCGGCATTGGCACCTCCATAAGAAGTTCTAACGCTGATATTGGGCGGGTCAATTGCCGGGTAGTCCCTTACACCTAAGCGGGAAAACCCAATAATACCAAAGATGATTATTATGAGGTTCACAACAACTGCCAGCACCGGACGACGTAAGGAAAGTTCTGAAATATTCAAACTAAAATGCTTTGATGATGGATAATGAATACCGACAACTTTATGAACCGAAACTATTTTTCTTAGTTAATAATTTTTCTAAACGAAAGCGGGTCCTTTGGTTTTACAGACATAATGCCCGTTACAAGGATGGTATCGCCTGTTAGTAGCCCTTTTACTATTTCTACGCGTGAGGAATCTCTAACCCCCGTTTCTACATTGCTAAAAACGGCTTTCCCATCCCTGCTAACGATAATCTGGTTGTTTCTTCCCGAGGGAATAACCGCGTTGGTAGGAACAAAAATGGCATTGGGGTTGGGTGAAAAAATAATTTTTACCCGGGCAAACAGGCCGGGGAGCAGTCCGGCTGTGCTGCTATTGACAATCGCCCTCGTCATTAAACTGCGGTTACCGGCATCTACATTAGACGCTGTTGCAGAAATTCGAGCAGCGTATTCCTTATCGCTGCCTTCTACGGTAAACGTTACAATTTGGCCAAGTCGTATTCTGTTCGTATATTTTTCAGGCACCGAAAAATCTATTTTCAAGGTACTTACCTGGTTGATGGATGCAATTACCGTGGCTGGCGTAATGTAGGCACCCGGACTGATGCCTTTTAAACCCATTTTTCCGTTGAAAGGTGCCCGTACCTCGGTTCGGGATATATCGGCACGTATGATATCTATATCGGCCTGAATATTTCGAACATTAAGCAAAGACGCATCGTAATCTTGTTTACTAATTCCCTGAATCTCAAGTAGTTTTGCAGCTCGTTCTTCATTCGTTTTTGCGATGGCCAACTGGGTTTGCAGTTTGCGAAGCTGAGCCTGAAGATCCCCGTCGTAAATTTTTGCAATAACCGATCCTTTGCTTACGAACTGCCCTTCTCTTGCATTGAGGCTTATAACCCTGCCCGATACCTCGGGATGAATTTCTGTGGCTTCGTTGGCTAAGACGGATCCGGGCACTTCAATTGTCTCTGAAAAAGCTTCCGTACGAATAATAAAACCGTCCACCTTTGGTGCTGGGCGCTGGCGGGAAGTTTTAGGAGCCTCCTTTTTGTCCTTTTTTTCTTTACAGGAAACGAAAAAACAAATACTTGCTAAAAATAATAGTGTCGGGACAGTTTTATGCATAAAAGTCATGTTCAGCGCTAAAGTTAAGGTAGTAATTCTATATAAGACGTCGAAGAACGAAAAATCTTGCTCCTTTTCAAAATGGTTTTCAAGTGTAAAAACCTGTTCAAAATGGTAAACAGTAAATGATAATTTGCAATTATCTTTGCGGCTATGGCGAATAATGCTAAAAAGACGAACAAAAAATCAACAGCCAGGAGCAAAAACACCTCCAATACCCTAAAGCAGGAGCGGATAGAACGCGTTCCTTTAAAACAAATTGCAAAAGACGAACGGACGCATAAAATTTTGGGAACAATTTTCCTGCTTATTTCCTTTTTTCTTTTACTTTCTTTTATCTCCTATTTTTTTACCTGGCGTCAGGATTATACGCAAGCCTCCAGGGGATGGGAACTGCTTTCTGACTTTGATGCTAAAGTAGATAACCTGCTGGGTAAAATGGGTACCCTAACCTCACATTTGTTAGTTACCAAGTTGTTTGGTGTGGCCTCGGTGCTTATTTGTACCTTCTTTTTTGTGGTGGGCGTTAACCTGCTTTTAAAACGTAAAGTGTTTTTGGTTTGGCGCAATTTAAAATATGTAACATTAGGTATGGTGTCTGTGGCTACCATTTTGGCTTATCTATTGCATCAGCAGGAGTTTAGCTGGGGTGGTGGGGTAGGGAATTACCTTTCCTCGCAGTTAACGCAGTGGCTGGGCCCCATCGGTGCAGGCGCCGTTTTATTACTGGTATTAGTAGCTTATTTTATATGGCAGTTCAATCCGGCATTTAATTTTCCAA